>DAOTTP010000001.1:0-9970 GCA_034437835.1 Anaerolineae bacterium
AATTTGATGATGTAGAGCGTCAAATTGGCTGAGTCGTGGGGAAGTTCTCCCCTCAGATGATTGGGCTGAGTACCGGTCAAAATCCCGTTTTCCCCTCAAATAGGGGCTGAGTAGTTACGAAATTTTTTGCTGGCTCAACCTATATTGGGTGATGCAGCCGTCGAAATCCCTCGGATTACGGAGAAACTACGCAATGAAACGTTGTTTGTATATCTTGACCCGTTTGGTTTAAGTCATTGTCCTTTTTCAGTTATTGCACCGTTGCTACACCGTCAAAATAGCACAGAGTTATTAATTGTTTTTCATGCCCCCGCCTTGCATAGATTGGCTGCACGCAATCGAGTCTTAGAAAACACAATAGATGATTCTATTCGAAAGAACCATCAAATTCTGACAGATATGCTTGGCGGGAATTACTGGCAAGAATTTATGTTTAATCCTGATACAAAAGTTACTCCACAAGAACGCGAAAAACAGGTGGTTAGTGCATATTGTGATCGGATAACTACCAATAGTCGTATGTATCATGCTGGTTATTGCCCTATTCAACGTGACCGAGACGAAACCACAAAATATTACTTAGTTTTCGCCACTCAGCATATTGAGGGACTAAAAATCATGAATGACAACATGATACGTGCATTTGAGAAGCACATGACTGAACAAGAGTTTTCAGGAACATTATTTTCAGATATGGGTTGGCAAGTCTGGCGCGATAACTCAGATTTGATAGATATAACTCTAGATTTAATCACCAAAAAACCGAGACAGACACGGAGTCAATATTGGAGCATGATGCTCAGACGTCATTTCTTTCGTTATACTGGTGGTGAATTTGGTAAAGCTGTGGCTGAGCTTTCCAAACAAGGTAAAATTAATTTTACCTCAAAGACGGGTAGATTAAATGATGACGCTATCCTATATCCTGTCTAATCCCCCGCAACTGCTATGAGTTCGGGTTTGGCAACGGGGAAATCTTCGCGCCACTCATTTTCCGGCCAGTCGATATTGCCTTTGAAAAAGACCTCAGTATTTTGTGCGTCTAATACCTCTAGCGCGTTTATTATCCACTCTGGGCGCGGTTGGTAGGTTTTCGCACCGTTGGTCGCAGCCCCAATAACCGCCCATTCTAACGGGCTATTGACCAACAACGGCGCGATGTCAAAACTTAGAGGCTCAATGCTCATCCAACGCACGGGGACGTTGACCTGACTTAGCACCTCTAACTGACGCAAAACCATCCGCTTTTGTTGGGTAAATGACAATGGCTTGCCTTTGAAGAATGAGGGTGGCGCGGATACCCCAACCCAGACATTATCAGGAAAATCAAATTTGAGTAGGCGCGGGGCATTTTTGGTCAATAATTGGTAGGTGTGCCGAGGCGTTTGACGGCAAATCTCTAGTACCTGTTGAATTTCTTCTTCAGGAACCCAAGCGCCCATTAAATCGGACATAGAATCCAAAAATATCTTCGCAGAGGTAGCTAACTTTTTCGGCTCTTGTAAAAGCTCTGGACGCCAGTAATGATGTTCAAATCCATGAGGATATGCAGCTTGTGCAACACGTTCGGCTACTGTTTCTGCATAACAAACGGCTGTTGTACCGTCCGGCATCTCCCATCGGCATGAGTGTTTGCAGCCGCCTATCGGATTCCAAGTGTAATCGGTCCATTCTATGCCACGTCGGCCATTGCCCTTATTTTGCTTATTCATGGCAAACTCCCTTATAAAGGATAGTCAAATTCGATTTTGGTGCATCATAACATAGATATAGAACATACGTTCATTTTCTTAAAAACGCTAATGCTGTGTTCTATGATTATATGCTGTCTTCGCTTACATTGTGGCCTCTAATGCTATTAAGGGCTACCCCCGATAATATCGGTTATTGGGGGTCTGATTCATTTACCGCGCTTCCGGCCTCAGATACACAAACCTGACTCCGCCGCCGTGTTGGACAAAATCCGACTGAAATCCCAACGCAGCATAGGCGGGGTAATGTAAAGCTCCGCCCTCAGTAGCTTGTACATAGAATGTTCTATAGCTGGTGATAGACTCTCTTAAGATGCACAAGTTCTCGTTTGGGATGTGGGAATGGGGCGTTAGATAGGGTAAATTGTCGTTATACTGAGAACGAATATAGATAGGACTCATGCTCATGACCTCGCATAAACTCGCGATTGGCGACATCCAACTGATATTTTTCTCCGATGGCGGCGGCCCTCTAAGCGAAGAAGGGATTGCCAAAACCTTTAATCCGCTGCCGGAAGAAGCGCTGGCGGCGTTCCAAGCCCTACCTCAACCCTATACTATGTCCAGCACGCCAGTTTACCTCCAGACCGGCGGCCAGCACGTCTTGATTGATGTCGGCTCAGGCGAGGGACAACTCCCAGAAGAGGGGCATCTGTTGGCGGGTATGGCGACGGAAGACATCACGCCGGACGAAATTGACACCGTGATTTTGACGCATCTGCACATGGATCATTTTGGCGGGTTGCGCCGCGCTGATGAAACCGCGACCTTCCCCAACGCGCAAGTGTATGTGGCGCGGGCGGAATGGACGCACTGGCTGGAAAGCGGCAAAGCCCCGGCTGCACGGGTCGAATTGCTGAAAGCGGTTTTCGCGCTCTATGAAGGCCGAGTCCATCTGTATGAATCGGGTGAGATTCTCGCGCCGGGGATTACGGCCTTAGCCCTACCCGGACACACCCCCGGCCATAGCGGGATGCTGATTGAGTCGAACGGTAAACGGGCGCTACACATCGTTGACGCGCTGCACGTCGCGATTCAGATGCCCTATCCCGATTTGTCGCCGGTCTATGATGTCGACCCAGTGTTGTCGGGGCAAACCCGCCGAATGGTGCTGAGTCGCGCCGCGTCTGAACATCTGTTGACGTTCAGCTATCATCTGCCGTTCCCCGGACTCGGCTATATCGTCCATAAGGGCGTCGCCTTTGCGTGGGATCAGGTCTGAGCGACGATAGCGGGGGTCGGACGGAAGGCGCGGCGGAATAAGAAAATTGAAGTGAATTGACCCAACTGCGCGACCATTAGCGCCGTGACGATGCCGAAGTGGTCTACCAATGCGCCCAGCAACAGGGATGAGATGGCGAACATCAAGCTCACGCCCAAAGACCCCACCGACCCCATCGTGGCGCGGTGCGCGGGCGAAAATTCGCGCTGCATCAGCGTCCGCACCGAGACGGTATAAATCCCGTAGGTGATGGATGGGAGGGTAGTCAGCAGTGGCGAAATGGGATTGTTCAGCGTTAAGGCGACCATGTGACAGACCACGCTGAACAAGATGGTGTACGTCAAAATTTGCACGTCGCCCGCCCGTCGGATGAGCCGTGCGCTGAAGAAAAAACTGAACGACGCGCCCAAATGATTCATCCCGCGAATCAGGCCAACCGCCCACAGCGGCCACAAACTCTGGGTGAACACGCCTCGGAACTCAAAACCGGCCTCACCGAAAGCCGTCCGCATGATATGACCGAAATTGAGGTCGCGTAGCTTGGCGTTGGTCAGCGTCAGACGTATCGCCTCGCGCAGGTGTTGGAATGGTGAGGCGACGATTTCATGCGGGCGCGGCGCGGGGATGAACCAACTGATGGCGAATCCCGTCACTTGTGGGATGATGCTGGCGATGACGGCCGCCCGTAGGCCAAATATCGCGCCGATGATGCTGCCGCTGATGGCCGCTATCGCCGCGCCAAACTGGAGCGCCGAACTAATCCGCCCAGTGATGTGAGCGAACTCGGCCTCGCGGTTGACCTCGGTCAGGGTGTCCATCAAGAGCGCATCGTTGTTGCCGCTGAATAGCGCTTGGCTCAATCCCTCAAAGCACGCCCCGACCAGCAACAGCGTCAGGCCGTCCGCCAGCGCAAAGCAAATAATGGCCGCTGTCAGCGCGGCTGCCCCGGCCACCAATGTGCCTTTGCGCCCTAGCATGTCCGAGAACACGCCCGTCGGCACTTCCAGCACGACGCTGGACAGCATCAGAGTCGAGACAATCAACCCGGCTTGAGCGAACGAGCCAGTGACCTCTCCAAAATATAGGATAGATAGGGGGGCGTAAAAACGGAAATCAATCAGGAAATTATAGGCCGCTTGCAGACGCAAACTGCGCGTGACTTGGGCTGGCGTGAGCATTATGGACGGATGCCAGAGGCCACGACCATCGCAATCGCGTTATCATCGGTGTGCGACAAACTCACGTCCCAATCGGTCAGGCCGAGCGAATCCGATAATTCCGCCGCCTTGCCGTACAGCGTCAGAATCGGACGCCCCCGCGTGTCGGATGTGACTTCGATGTCCGTCCAACTCACATCCCCGATGCCCGTCCCCAGCGCCTTCGAGACGGCTTCTTTGGCCGCGATGCGCGCCGCGAGACGGTAGGGTTTATCTTGGCACTCGGCGCGTTCGGCCAGCGTGAAGAATCGGGTCATAAAGCGTTCGCCCAGCCGGTCAATCCCTTGCCGGACGCGCTCAATCGCCAGCATATCGACCCCGCAACGAATCATGGTGGCGGGTTATTCTGCGGCGGGGGTAGGGTCAGCTTCGGCGGTGGGCGCAGCGCGACGGCGCGATGCGGTGCGCTTGGGGGCGGCGTCAGCGGCTACTGGGGCGGGCGCATCAGCACCAGCGGTCAGGGCGGCGCGGGCGCGGCCTGCCTCAACCTTAGCGAGGCGCACCTCATTCATCTGAATGAGCTTCTGAACCGAGGCCGAATTTTCGGCGCTATCAACGTGCGGCAACCCGTCATGTGAGAGGCCGAACTGCATCATAAAATACACGCCTACGAGGTCGGAGGCCAGTAGCACGCTAATCACGACCAGCGTAAAGCCGCCCACATCACGCAAAATGTATAATGTCGTCGCCAAACCCAAAGCGGCAAACCCGCCAGCAATCGTCCATATTCTGCTGTTCATGATTCAGCACTCCCACGATAGTGAACACGACAAACGTAATGCCCTAAGTGTACCTGTTATCCCCCGTGCGATGCAATGGACAGAGACGGTCAGGTGCTATGGGGCGTGGCGCGGTACAATCAGCCTCAAGAGACGGTATTTTTGCTTACGGAGCATTTTTCATCATGCCGACCACCCAACGTTTTGTTCAGACCAACGGACTCCAACTCGCCTACCTTGACCATCACGATTCGGACTCGCTCGAAACGCTGATTCTCATGCCGGGGTTGACGGCCAACTCTCACAGTTTTGATGGCTTCATCGCGGCGGGCTTGAGTCAATCGGCGCGGGTGCTGGCGCTAGACCTGCGCGGGCGCGGCCTGAGCGATAAGCCGGAAACCGGCTATAGCCCAGATGACCACGCCCGCGACATCCTCGGACTCTTAGATGCGCTGGGTCTGGAGAGCGTCGTGATGGGCGGCCACAGTTACGGCGGCCTGATGAGCCTGTATCTGGCGGCGCATTACCCATCACGGGTGAAAAAATTGGTCGTCATCGACGCGGGCGTGATGCACCCAGAAGTCCGCAAGCTGATTCAGCCGTCAATTGACCGACTCGGTAAGCCGGTTGACAGTTGGGAGGCGTACCTCGCTCGCGTCAAACAGACCCCGTATTATCACGATGGATTCTGGGACGCCGCGCTGGATTCCTACTATCGCGCCGATGTGCAAGATTTACCGGACGGGCGGGTGATGTCGCGTTCGACGCCGGGGGCGATTGAGCAAGCTGTAGAGCAAATTTTGACGGTGGATTGGCGTGAGCTCATGCCGCAGGCGACCCAGCCCGCGTTATTCTTGCACGCCACCGAGGGCGCTGGCCCCGCCCCAACCCCGCCGGTGATGGATGATGCGGGCGCGGAAATCACGCGGGCGAGTCTGCCGGATGTGCGCTATCACCGGATGAACGGCAACCACATGACCGTCTTGTTCGGCGCAAATGCGGCGGCGGGCGCACGCCTCATCGGGGATTTCATTAGGGAGTAGGTGTGACTCTCATCCTACTGGTCAACATGTACAAATCGCCTTTCACGCGGGCGATTTTACTATCTTTGCTGTAAGACCCTTGATAGGATGATTTTCTGAACGCCCTAAAAAAAGCTGTGAAAGGCCAAATATGACCCCAATTATTCAATTGCTTTTTGCGTTGGGACTGCTCATCACCGTCGCCAAAACTTGTGGTTATATCGCCACCCGATTCGGTCAGCCCGCCGTGCTGGGTGAGTTGATTGCCGGGGTGATTATCGGGCCATCGGTGATAGACCTGATACACATCGCGGCGTTATTCCCCAACAGCGCAAGCGTTGAACGTACCCTCATCGAATTTGCGGAAATAGGGGTCGTCCTCCTGATGTTTTCCGCCGGATTAGAGGTCGATTTGGCCGCTATGAGCCGCGTCGGACGTACTGCCCTCGCCGCCGGGTCATTGGGCGTCATCGTCCCAATTGTGATTGCTGCATTGACCGCGCTCGTGTTCGGTTATGCGGGCGAAACCGCGCTGTTCATCGGTCTGATTCTGGCCGCGACCAGCGTCAGCATCAGCGCTCAGGTTCTGCGAGAGTTGGACTTGCTGCACAGTCGCGAAGGATTGGCATTGTTGGCTGGCGCGATTGTCGATGATGTGTTGGTCATCTTACTGATGTCAGTGTTTCTTGCTATAAGTTCGGATGGCGCATCCGAAAGCCGTTCCATCCTTGAGGTGATTTTGCGTCTGGTTGGGTTTCTAACGGTTGCCAGCGCGATAAGTTGGTTTGTGCTGCCGTGGATTGCTAAACGGGTTGACCAAACGTCGATTGGAGCCGGTGTTCTGGTCGTGGCGGTGGTCTCGGCCTTATTATTGGGCGTTTCCGCTGAATTTTTTGGTGGGGTCGCGGCGATTACCGGCGCATTCATCGCTGGAATCGGCTTGGGGCGTTCTGAACACGCCATCAAGCACAAAATCGAAGAAGGCTTACACGCCATCACCTATGGCATGTTCGTCCCGATTTTCTTTGTCAGCATCGGGCTTCAGGCCAATTTACATCTGTTAGATGCCGCTATCTTGCCGTTTGCGCTGTTCCTGACACTGGGCGCTATCGTGAGCAAAATCCTCGGTGCAGGCGCGGGCGGATTGCTGACCGGATTCAACGGTGTCAGCAGCTTACGTTTGGGGATTGGGATGGTCAGCCGGGGTGAAGTCGGCTTAATCGTCGCGGCGATAGGGGTAAATAAGGGGATTATCGCAAAAGAGATCTTCGCAGCCATCGTTTTGGTTGTGTTGGTGACGACGGTGATTACGCCGCCGCTGGTGCGTTGGTCGTTCGCTCGCCCGTCGCCAATCGACCCGCAACTGCTGGAAAATATGGACGGTGGGGAATAGCGCTACCCCTCTAGCGCCTTGAGTTTGCGCTCGGCGAGGGGGAGGGTCAGGCGGTGGTAGACCATTGAGCCAATCGCCCGCGCCCCGACTCGTTGACCACGCCGCAGCGCCGCCCATGTCTTGCGGCTACGGTAATCCTTATGGATGACCGTATGCAATTGGCGGTAAAACTCGGTGCTGAACGTCCCCCGATATAGCATGGCGAGGTCTTGGCTGTCCACCCAATTGACGCGCTCGCCCAGTTCCAATTTGACGCGCTCATAAAACGGCGTCCCCGGCAACGGATAGCTCACGCTGATTCCGATGTCGTCCGGCAAGAGGTCGCGCACCATCTGGACAGTTTTTTGCACATCTTCGCGGGTTTCGCCCGGATAGCCGAATTGCAGGAAGAACGCGACCTGAATCCCGTGCGCGTGAAGTTGCTGCGCGGCCTCGTAAATCTGCGAGACTTGCGTGCCTTTTTGCATCGCGTCCAAGACCGTCTGCGCCCCAGATTCCGCCCCGACCCAGACGATTTTCGCACCGGCGCGGGCGAGCGCGGCGATGGTCTTGCCGCGCAGGAGCAAATCGACTCGGTTCAGCGACTTGAACGGGATATGCACATCTTGACGGTCTAACTCGTCGGCGAATTGCTCAATCCACTTGTCCTGAATCCCCATGATGTCATCCATAAACCAGATGTGGTCGGGCTGGACGTTATCGCGCAGCCAGCGCATTTCGTCCACGACGCTTTTTGCGCTACGGACGGCGTAGCGCTGACCCCAAATCGGCTTGGCACACCAATTACAGTGGAACGGGCAGCCGCGAGTCGTGACCATATTCACGCTGAAATAACCGTGGGCTTCGCGCCAGACCTGTTTATATTTCGGCCAATCGACCATCTCCCACGCGGGCATCGGCAGGCCGTCAAGGTCTTTAATCGTCGGGCGCTGAGGCGTGCGAATCACGTCACAAGCGGGGTTGAGGTAGGCGATTCCCGATATTTCCGACGCACTTGTAGGGACGCCATTTTTGGCGCCCGCATCCTTCAATATCGCCAGCGCCTCGACCAGCGTCTCCTCACCCTCGCCCAAGATGACGAAATCCGCACCCGCTGATAGATATTTTTCCGGGTGATCGGTCATATCTGCGCCGCTGACCAAGACCGTACAGCCGCGTGATTTAGCGGCGCGAATCATCGCAAAGGCCGCCTCGCGCATCCGCAACAGAGACATCTTGCTCAGATAATTGAAGTTATCTTCATATAAGACCGCGAAGCGCGGCTTGTGCGCGTCCAATGCAGACTCCCACTCGGCGGGGGAGTCTGCCAGCATCGCGTCGAATAACGCGACCTCAAACCCAGCTTTGCGGGCGGCGGCGGCGGCGTAGAGCGTCCCCAGCGGCGGATACGGCTGCATCGCCCGCCACAGCTTGGGGTCGAATCGCAGATAATAAGATTGTCCAAACAGAATATCCAACATAAATGAGTCCTGAGTCTTGAATGATGAGATTAAGGTCGTGAGACTTGAACGTGAATAACAGTAGCTTAAAGGGTATTCGTCATTTTGAAAACAATTTGGGATAAGTACGGGAAAATTTTACATCAGGGCGACTCATGAGTCGCCCCTACCCGATTCGGATAGTTCGTAGGGGCGGCTCATGGGTCGCCCATGTTCATATATGGGGTTACTGTTTTAGCCAGTCGCGTGCGGTCTCGGCCAGATTAGCCGCAATCAACGCCTTCACGAAGTCCAACCCGACGAACGGTGCGGCCACCAGCGGCCATGTATCCGCGACGGTCATCGAACGACTGAGCGAGAACCACGCCACGCCGAGCGCGAAAATCACGACGACGCCTGCCAAGCCTGCCAATAAGCGTATGATAAAAAGACCTCGGCCCAATTCAGCTAAAAAGCCGGTCAGCGCCGCCGCCGGGATGAACCCGACCAAGAAGCCCGC
This sequence comes from Anaerolineae bacterium, assembly GCA_034437835.1. Taxonomy (GTDB): domain Bacteria; phylum Chloroflexota; class Anaerolineae; order Aggregatilineales; family Phototrophicaceae; genus Flexicrinis. The sequence continues at coordinate 9,263 of DAOTTP010000001.1, forward strand.
CGTCGGCCCGGCCAGCGCCGCCGCGCCCAACATCCGAGCGTCAATCGGCGCGCCCAGCACAATCATGCCGACATAAGCGACTTGCGAGAGTGCGCCGTCGCGCCAGCCCAGCGTCAGGCCGCTCAACAACACGACCAAGACTTGCAGGGTGAACGGGACGGGGCCGCCAATCTCAATCGAGATGCGGGCGGACAAGGCCGTGAGTAGGGTGAAAATAGCCACCGCCGCGAGGCGGACGGGCAATGTCATCACACGAGTACGGGGAAGAGTGCGGAGCATAGGGGCTTAACCTCTCTGGGGTAATTTTGTCGATAACGAATGCAAAAACACTCAAGATGCCCGCTTAGGTGCGATTTTCGGAGGTGGCTTCGACAATCACATCGACGAATTCGTAATCGGTATTGATGTCGCCGTTCTTCTTTTGGTGCGTCCCCAGCGATTCGACCAGCGTGACTCGCGCCCCAAAGCTGGGGAGTTCAAACCGTGTCACCCATTGGCCGATGGTCTGGCTGTTGCGATAGAACACCAGCCGCCCTTTGTCGTCCATCCCGCGCACCTTGCGCTTGGCGGGGTCAAACGACATCGACAGCAGGTCTTTTTTCAGCGCATCGCGCTCGGATTGGTTTAGGAAAGCCATTCTTGATTGTCCCTTATGTCACAGTCATCACTGTGCGGTGATTGTACCCAAATTACGCCAAACTTGGCAGG
>DAOTTP010000002.1:0-4215 GCA_034437835.1 Anaerolineae bacterium
TTTCAAACCTTCCCGTTTCCTGTGCCGCCCGGACAAGAGGATTTCTCGGACGCGGGGGTACAGGCCATCGGGTCGGCGGCGGCGTTGCTGCACAGTGAGCGCGAGGCGTGGCTGAATCCGCCAATGAATACAGGCGTAGATGCAAAAGGCGCTAGTTTTAATGATATCGAGATAAAAGACCGGACGCTGACCAACGCTTATAACGCGGTGGCGGCGCATCGCGGGACGGACGCCAAGGCGGTCAAGTTGGTTGAGCCTGCGCGGAAGTTTGCGCCGCGCCTCGCCGAGTTGCACGATACGCTGGACGCGGCGGTGCTGGAGATGTACGGGTGGGCGGACTTGGTTGGTCAATTGCGGACGGCGGCTGGGGATGAGGAATTACTCAGGCGGCTTCTGGCGGAGAATCTGCGGCGGGCGGGGGAGAAATAAGCGGCAAAGGTCACGACTCGCCTTGTTCACCTTTCTTGCATGTCGCTTATGCCGCGCCAGAGGCTGTAGGGAGAGGCTTGCCCGCCCGTTTTGGCGTCCAACAAGGCGATTCCATGACAACTTTCCCGTAAATAATTTGATGCGTTTTCCCTATCAATAGGTGAATGACAGTGGTCAATCAGCGCGTTGGGGTATAATGAGAATGTCATCCCACGGAGACCTGTCCCATGCTTGACCCGCAAATCGTCGCCCGACTCCGTTCGCTGCCGGTGTTCGCGTCGATGCAGCCGTATATGCACGAGCGCCTCGCCCGAATCGCTAAAGTCCAACCATACAGCGCGGGCGCGGTGATCTTTAAGCAGTGGGAAATCGCCCACGGTTTCTACTTGATACTTTCCGGCCAAGGCCAATTGATTCAAGAGGCCGCCGATGGCTCGCGCCGCGTATTGGCGACGGTCAACCCCGGTCAATATTTCAATGAGGCGGCGCTGTCTCAAGAGATGGTCGAGCAAGCGTCATTCGTGTTAACCCAACCCGGCTACGTTTTGAGCATCAGCCGCGCCGATTACGCCGCGATGCCCATCACCCCGCTCAAGACTGTTCCGGCGCAACCTCAGTCGCAGACTCAAACGCCCGCCCAAGCGCCTGTGACCCGACAGCCGCAACAAGTCGCGCCACAGGTTTCTGTCACCGGCGCCGCACAGCCACAACCTGCGCCGCGCCGACTCGCCACGCCCGATGTCTCTCAGCGCCCATTGCCCGCCGCAACCGGCGACCCCAACACTCAAAAACGCTATGCGTGGCTCAACCCCGGCGAACGTATTCAACTGATGACCCGTCGCCATTGGTGGCAAGCCGTCCGCATGATGTGGTTGCCGACGCTATTCTTTTTCGCGCTACTCATCCCCGTGGTGATGGTCGATTCGACAGGGCTGCGCGTCTTATTATTGGGCGCGGCGGTCATCGTCCCCGGCGGGGTGCTGGTCTACCTATTCATGGACTGGCGCAATGATTGGCTGGTTATCACCGATAAGCGTGTGTTGCGCGTTGAGCAACAAGTCATCCGATTTTCGATTCAAACCCAAGAGGTCGGCTTATTGAGCGTGCAATCGGTCAAAGCCTCGCTACCGCCGATTGACCCGATGGCGCGGGTACTGCGCTATGGTAATGTCGAAATCCGCACGGCGGGCGCGTCCGGCAATATCAGCATGGATATGGTTCCCAACCCGCAACACATCAAAGATTATGTGTTCCGGCAGACCGGCATCGCCCGCCGCGCCGCTGGATTAGCGCCTGATGTGGACGCTAATGACGATGAAGTCAGCCCAGAAGCCTTCACCGAGGCCAATACCGACCCGGGTTTTGCGGTAGAAGGCGGGGGATTCTTGTCGATGAAGTTCATCAACGGTCATGGTGATACCGTCTATCGTCGCCACTGGTCGATCTGGCTGCGTGGGGTGTTTTTACCAATCGTGGTGATATTCGGCGGCCTGTTCGTCGTCTTATTCGGTCAGGCGTTGACGTTTTTGCAGGGCGCGGGCATCTTGGCGACCATCGGCGGAGTCGTCGCAATCCTCATCGGCGTGGTCTGGTTCTGGCTGGCCGACTGGGACTGGCGCAACGACCTGTATATCATCAGCGACACGGTGATTACCCTGCTCAACCGTAGCCCGCTGTACCTTCAATATAATGAAGACCAAGTGCTGCTGAGTAAAATCCATAATATCGAAGCCGTCACGGTAGGCTTGTTCAGTAGCCTATTGGATTATGGCGACGTGAAGGTGCTATTGTTGGGCGATGAAGCGCCCAAAGTGTTCCGCGATGTCTCATCGCCGCTGGCCGTGCGCGAGGAAATCAGCCGCCGCCAACGGATTGCGGCAGAACAATCCCGCGAGGAAGAAGACCGTCGCAACTTCGACGCCATCATGCAGCGGATGCAAGGGCGCGGCGTGCAAATGCCCGCGCAAATCTCACAGGCGCAAATCGCCCAGAATCCCATCATCCCAGTCCAGCCCGCCGTGGCCGCCAACCGCCCGCCCGTCACACCCCAGCGCCCGACCCTCCCACGCCGACGTGTGTAGGGTTAGCGTCAGCCTAGCGGACTTGCGCCAAGCGCCATTCTCCTTTATCGTAACCGGACTGTGTTCACCAAGTTCAGGTAATTGAGCATGACCCGTATTGATTACAATCGCCGTCGTCGCGGCGGCGCATGGCAGTGGACGATTATCGGATTGCTGGTCGGCTTCGGCTGCGCGGTGGTGCTTCTCCTCACCGGCCTGATGTTGGGGCTGATTCAATTCTCCCCCGATGGTGTATCCATCGCATCACTCCCCAGCCAAACCCCATTCGTCATCACAACCACCCCCGACCCTAACGCGGCGGCCTCAGTTGCTCAGACGCAAACGCCGTTCGTGATGGTCGTCACCGCCACGCTGGATACCAGCGCCATCAGCACCCTCCCACCAGACATGATTTTCCCAACCAATACGCTGATGCCAGCACCGGTCACCGCCACGCCGACCACCCAATCGAATCTTCCCGCCCCGACCATCACCCCCGGCGGCATCGGTGATTTGACCGTGACGGGTCTGCCCAATGGGGCTGTTCCGTCGCTGATGTCCATCGCATCACAGCTTATCCCGGTGGAAACCGGCCAGTTCCAGATGGGGACGACCCCTGCGGAAGTGGCCGAGGCCGTCCGCCAGTGTATCGACCAAGGCGGCGCGTGCGAAACCTCGTATGGCGATGACTCGCTCCCCGCGCACACTGTCACGGTAAACGCCTTCTTGATTGAACGCACTGAAGTGACCTATTCCCAGTACATCGCTTTCCTGAATTATCTCAAGACTCAGGGGCGCGACCACACCAACGGCTGCGGCACGACCACCCCTCAGCGTTGCGTCGATACCGCCCGTGAAAACGAACTGAGTTATATCCGCGTTGACCCAGCCAGCTACGACATCACGCTCGATTTCGTGTTAGAGACCCCCGCCGTATTCGTCTCGTGGTACGGTGCAGATGCTTACTGCCGCGCCATTGGCCGCCGTCTGCCCACCGAGGCCGAATGGGAGCGCACCGCGCGCGGTATCTCCAACACCCTTTACCCGTGGGGGAATGATTTCATCTCCACAAATGCCAACACCGCTGGCAGTGAGACCCCGGCGGGCGCACCGCTGGATGTTTCACAGTTCCAAACCGGTTCTAGCGGCTTCGGGGCGCTGAATATGGCCGGCAATGTGGCGGAATGGACAGCGGACTGGTACGGCGCGACCTATTACGGTCAGGCGGGCAGCGACCAGAATCCAACCGGCCCGCTCAGTGGAATCAATCGCGTGGTGCGCGGCGGCTCATTCGCTGACCGCCCGTTCTTCGCCCGTAGCGTGCAGCGGACTGACCGTGCGCCAGACCAACGCTTCCCATTTGTCGGGTTCCGTTGCGCCTCTAATGAGGAATCGCCGTCGCTCGACGGGGCGGGGTTGCCCTCCAATACCACGACCAACACGGGCGGCGCGACCTCACCCCTGAGCGTCCCCGCGTTCTCGGTGACAGGCACGGTTGACCCGGCTTCGCTGGGCGCAATCGCCACCGCTGATACAGGCGGCGCGTTACCAACCCTCCCGCCCACACAAATACCGTAAGACTCTCAAGGGACGGCAGAAATGTCGTCCCCATATGCACCAAGTTAAGGAAAAGTATAGTCAAACTGTTGCCAGAGTTGGAAGGCAAGCGGGTTGGATTTTCGGGTAGAATGGCGAGGGAGACGATGTAGCATAACCTTCAAGCGCT
>DAOTTP010000003.1:0-7817 GCA_034437835.1 Anaerolineae bacterium
GTGTTGTTCACCATCGGCCCCGTCGAAATCAGCGCGCAGTTGCTCGACCACAAGTTCCCGCCGTTCGAGAACGTCATCCCCAAGGATTACAGCACCTCGACAGTCATGTATCGCACCGATTTGTTGTCGGCTTGTCAACGCGCCGAGATTTTCGCCCGCGATAACGCCTTCACCGGGCGCTTGTATGTCAAGCCGCCGACGAGCGCGGGGTCTCCGGGTGAGGTCACGATTCTGGGCAAGAGTCAGGAACGCGGCGACAACGAAGGCGTCTTGGACGCTACGGTGGAAGGTGAGCCGGTAGACATCAGCTTCAACATCAAATATCTGATTGATGTCCTCCGCACCTTGCCGGATGAGCAAGTCGTTTTGCAGTCGAAAGGCCCCGCCAACCCCGGCGTCCTCCGTCCGTATGGGCGCGAGAATTACCTGTACGTCATCATGCCGATGTCGCGCTAAAGAGTAGGGGCGCACCCGTGTGCGGCCTTAAAAATCCCCTGCACAATCATTTGTGTCGGGGATTTTTGCTTTATCCCTGACGCATGGGGAGACGTAAAGACATCTGTTATAATCCGCTGATATGACTGGATTGAGGCGCGTTGTGCGCACTGTGGATTTTTTATGAATACCCCGACTTCCCTTCCCCTCGCCTTGACCGTCGGCGGGTTGACCTTCCTGCTCGGCGTGATTTGGGGCGGCCCATTCGTCGAAATCTTACGCCGCATGAGGATGGGTAAGAACATCCTCCCAGAAGTGTCGCAGCACGCGCATAAGAAAGGCACGCCGACCACGGGCGGCACGATGATCGTGATTCCAGCGGTGATCGTGTGCTTCGCGCTAAATATTTCTAGCGTCTTGCGCGGTGAACAAGGCGGCTCGATTTTGGTGCTTATCGCAGTGATGATTGGGTTTGCGATTCTGGGCTGGATTGACGACTTTTCGGGCATCCGTATGGCACGCGGGCTGATGGGCGAGGGCTTGTCGGCTAAGGTTAAGCTGGGCGGTCAGTTATTTCTGGCAACCGGCGCGGCGTTGATTATTTCGCTGTACGACGGCGGATTCGCGGGCGCGAATCAGGTCAATATCCCACTGCTGTCGATTCCGCTGCCCCTACCGCCGTGGATTTTCATCCCTGTGACAGTCTTTTTGATTATTGCGTCTAGTAATGCCGTCAATTTCACAGACGGCGTTGACGGGTTGTGCGGGATAATTTCGGCTTCAGCCTTCGCGGCCTATGGAATCATCGCCCATTTACAGGGACAGGTGTTCATCACGCAATTTTGTTTCGTGCTGGTCGGGGCGTGCTTCGCCTTCCTATGGTTCAATGCTCACCCGGCGCAATTGTTCATGGGCGATACAGGCAGCATGGCGCTAGGGGCATCGCTGGGGCTGGTCGCGGTGATGACCGGCCAATGGTTGCTCTTGCCGATTATCGCCATCGTCCCGGTGGCCGAGACCATCAGCGTGATTTTGCAGGTGGTCTATGCGCGGATGACGGGCGGTCAGCGATTGTTCAAGATGGCGCCGCTGCATCATCATTTCGAGAAACTGGGCTGGAGCGAGACTCAGGTCGTGCAGCGCTTCTGGCTGGTCGGACTCCTCAGCGCGATGATTGGCGTGGCGCTGGCGCTTTTATAAGCGTAGGGGTTTTCAGATGCGGTATCTAGGATTTAATCTAAAGCCCTACCCACATAGGCAGTTGCTCATCCGGGCGGATGGGCGGTACACTTGAGCTAAAAGCGAGTGTGAACAGGAAGGTCGCCCTCATGGATAAGCGAATGGTTGATTTTATCCGTGCGCTACGCGCCGCAGGCGTGCGGATTTCGTTGGCTGAGAGCCAAGATGCCATGTACGGCGCGAACGTCGTCGGGCTGGGAAGCGCCGATACATTCAAATTGGCGATGCGAACGACTCTGGTCAAAGAACGCCGTGACCAAGAGATTTTTGAGCAATTCTTCCCGTTATTTTTCAGCAGCAATACCCCGTTGATGAACAACATCCCAGATAACCTCAGTCAGCACGAACAAAAGATGCTGGAGAAGGCGCTCCGTTCTCTGGCGGGGCAGTTGGCCGCCCTCAAAGACCTCTTGCGTCAATTGGTCGATGGCAAACCGTTCGATGAAGACCAACTGGGCGAGATGGGCAGGCGTTCGGGGCTGGACGGCGCGGACAATATGGAAAGTCGCCCGTGGTTGGAAAACCGGATGCGAAATCAAGCCAACCTCCAACGGATGCAGGCCGCCATCGAAATGCTGATCGAAAAACTCAAAGATATGGGCATGAGCGAGGAAAAGGCCGAAGAACTGCGCGATATGCTGGAACAAAACCTCGAAGGGCTGTCCGATCAGGTGTCCGATTACACTGGGCGCACCCTCGCCGAGCGCATGGCCGACCAAGACCCCAAGCCCAGCGATGATGTGATGGATGTGCCGTTCCAGCGCCTTTCCGACGACGATATCGAGCAAATCCGGCGCGAGATTCGCCGTCTGGCTGCCAAACTCCGCAGTCGCGCCAGCCTGCGTCAGAAGCGTAGCAAGGATGGTCAAGTTGACCCGCGCCGCACCATGCGCGCCAATATGAAATATCAGGGCGTGCCGCTGGAACTCAAGCGCAAGACGCGCCATATCAAGCCGTGCCTTGTCCTGATTTGTGACGTGAGTACGTCCGTCCGCTACTGTGCCGAGTTCCTTTTGACGCTGATTTATGAGCTACAAGATCAAGTGGCGCGCACCAACTCGTTCATCTTCATCGGCGATTTGGTGGACATCAGCATGGACTTTAAGGAACACGAGCCACAAGAGGCCGTCAAGCGCGTGCTGGACTCCAACCCGCCGGGGTATTACAGCACCGACCTCGGCAACGCGCTCAATACCTTCAAACGCGACCAAATGGGGCTGATTAGCGGCAGGACGACGGTGATTATCCTCGGTGACGGGCGCAATAATCACAACGACCCGCGTATTGATGTCGCGGCAGACTTACACCGTAAAGGCCGCCGTTTGTTCTGGTTCAACCCAGAACACCCGTCGTCATGGGGGTCGGGCGACAGCGATATGCTGCAATACGCGCCCGCCTCGGACGGCGTGTATTACGTCCAAACCTTGCGCGACCTCGCCGACGCGGTGGATAAGGTTTTGGCCGACGGCTAAACCCCGTTCATCAACACGACAAAATTTATCGGGCGCATCGCGATGCGCCCGATAAATTTTTTCTCAGGGTCAATATCTCATTTCAAGTGACGCTCTGCTGCCGCTAAAGCGACGCAGCTTTCTCGCGGGCTAAAGCCTTAAGATGTAAAGCGGACTCGCTCGGCACTTGTCTGCCGCGCATAACACGCCCTACAATCGGTTATATTCCAGATGACTGATAAGGGCGTAATCCCCATGAGCATATACTACATCGACGGTGAATTCGTGGACGAGCGCGACGCCCACATCCCCGCTACCGACCTCGCCGTGATGCGCGGCTATGGCGTGTTCGATTTTCTCCGCACCTATAAACATGTCCCGTTTGAGTTGGAAGCGCACATCCGACGGCTACGTAATTCCGCCTCGTTGATTGAGTTGGATGTGCCGTGGGACGATGCCGAAATCACCAGCATCATCAATCAGACCATCAGCCGTAACCGCTATGAGGACGGGCGCGAGATGAACGTCCGCATCATCGTCACGGGCGGCCCTAGTGCCAACGGATTAATGCCGCTGGGTGAGTCGCGCTTACTGGTGATGGTCACGCCGGCCAACCCCATCCCCTCGGCCAATTATTCCGAGGGCGTCAAGGTCATCACCGAGCAGATTGAGCGCTATATCCCGGACGCCAAGACCCTGAACTATATCCCCGCGATTAAGGCGATGAAGCGGGCGGGGCGCGAAGGCGCTGTCGAGGCGATTTACGTAGACCGCGACGGATTCGCCCTCGAAGGCACGACGACCAACCTGTTCGCTTTCTACGGCGATACGCTGGTCACGCCCGCCGCAGGGATTCTGCCGGGGATTACGCGCAATGTCGTCCTGAAAATCGCCCGCGAATTATTTCCCGTGGAAGAGCGCGCCATCCCGTTGGTCGATTTGTTGAAGGCCGACGAGGTATTTATCAGCGCCAGCAACAAGCAGATCATGCCGGTGATTACGGTGGACGAACACCAAATCAGTGATGGCAAGCCCGGCGGGCGGACTCGCCGTCTGATGGATGCCTTTGGCGTTGTCACAGGCGAACCGCTGGCGAAATAACCTCACTCCTAAGTCCCCTCTCCATGGGGAGAGGGGACTTTTACCGCACAGTAATTCGGCTGCCGCTGCCGGTCTTTTCGACCACGATATGCACCGGGAAACTGTCGCGCAGGTCTTCGATGTGCGTGATGACCATAATCAGGTCAAAATCGTGCTGAATCGCGGTGATGGCCTCGACCAATTTGGTGCGGCCTTCATCGTCTTGTGTCCCGAATCCTTCGTCGATGAACAACGTGCGAAGTTGCGCGCCCGCTCGCCGTGCCAGCAGTTTGCTCAAGGCGATTCGTAGCGCGAAATTCACCCGGAACGACTCGCCGCCGCTAAACATCTCATACGAGCGCGTCCCGATTTCGTCCGCGATTTCGATGTCCAACGTCTCGATTACCCCGCCGGTTTGCTTCTCGCGCTGGGTGGTCAGGCGGAGCGCCATCCGCCCCTCAGTCATCCGTCCCAACAAGTCATTGGCGAGGATTTCCAGTTCCGGGATGGCCGTCTCGATAATCATGGCCGGGACGCCGTTCTTGCCGAACGCGGTTTTCAAGATTTCCAACAACGATTGTTCTTCTTGCAGCGTCTCTAACTCAAGTTGATACATCTCGCGTTGTTCGCGCTGCGCCTCTAGCGAGTCGAGGTTTTGCTGGGCGCGGCTGAGTTTATCGCGTGCGCCCAACATGGCCTGATGCTGCACCCGCACCTCATCTTCACGCGCCTTATATGTGCGAGCGCGTTCCTCTAATCCGGCCATCTCGACTAAGAGCGCGTGTGCCGCGTCTTCTAATCCGGTCAGATGCGCCTCTAACCGCGCTTGGCGGGCGAGGGCGTTATCGCGGCTCTGCTCATAATTCGGGAGCGCCGCCAGCGCCGTATCCAGCCGCGCCTTAAGCGCCTCATAGCGCCGGAAATCCTCCAGCGTGCGACGGGTCGAGTCATGTTCGCCACGGTCATAACCCAAACCCGCTGATTCCGAGTCCAATTCCGCCAGTGACTCGCGTACCGCGTGGCCGTAATCGCCAGAGTCGCGCTGCGTGATGAGCGCCTCCAACCGCTGAAGCTCATCCTCGCGCCGCGTTGCCGCCGCCGCCGCTGAATCCGCCCGCCCTTGTAGCTTTCCGGCCTTTTCTTGCAATCCCGGCAGCGATTTTAGGGCGCGTTCGAGGTCGGTTAATTCCTTTTTAGAGTGTTCAAGCCGCCCATCTAGCTCACGGGTGCGGCTGCGACTCTGGGCGTAATCGGTGCGGAAATCGTCCAGTTCGCGCTCCAAGAGCGCCACCATCTGGTCGCGGTGTTCCGGCGTGAGTTCTTGCCCGCACAGTGGACAATCCGGCGCGTTGGTGTTTTTGAGCGTATCGCAGCGGGCTTTTTTCTCTTTGCCGTCTTTTTCCAGCGTGGCGAGATTGGCCTTGTGCGCCGAAATCTCCTCGCGGGTGGTCGATTCCTCACGCATCAATAATTCGCGCTTGGCTTCTTGACCGCGCAGCGCGTCCAACTCACCTTGCAGCGATTCGAGTTCCGCGCCGGGGTCGGCCTGCACAGCCGAGTCCAATTCGCTGATGGCTTGTTCTAAGCGGGCGATGTCCGACTCCAACTTGGCGCGGGCGGAGTCCAATTGGCGGGTGAGGTCATTTTTGTGCTTATCGAGGTCATTCAGCACATCTAATTTTTCGCGCAGGGCATCGTCGCGCTCACGGGCGGATTGCAAGGCGTCGTAGCCGCCGGTGATGTCCTCCGCCTGTGCGACCAGCGCGGCGCTGTCGTCAATTTGTTTCTGATAGCGGGCGGCCTCGTCCCTTGCGGAATCTAATTCCCGCGTTGCCTCGCGTTGTTGGCGGTCAAATTCGGCGCGGCGATTCTGCGCCTCACTCAGCAGTCGGGGGGCGTCGCGCACGGCGTCTAGGCGTTCTTGCGCCAATTTGAGGGCTTGGTCGGCCTCGGCCAACAGAGTCTCGGCCTGCATCTTATCGGCCAACAGACTGGGACGCCGCGCCAAGTCGCGCTCGATTTCCGCGATTCGGCGCTGGTGATAATCGACTTCAGCGACGACTTTTTTCAGCCGGTCTTTAGCGCGTTCCTCATAGGTCGCCCACTCGCCCAAACCGAGGATGTCAGACAGAATCTGCTTGCGTTCTGCCGGGGTGCGCGTGGTGAAGGCGTCGGCCTTGCCTTGCTGCAAATAGGCCGAGTGGATGAACGTCTCGTGCGTCAGGCGCAGAATATCGTTGATTTTACGCTGGGTCTCGCGGATGCTGCCTTCATTGATGGTCGTCCAGCCGCCTTGCGGATTCAGGCCGAACAGCGTCAATTCGCTACGCCCGGTCTTGCCCTGACGCACACGGCGGCGCAGCACGCGATATTTGAGCGCGTCGTGCATAAAATCCAATTGGACGCTCATCTCGGTCTGGCCTTGATGGATGAGGTCGTCCTCGCGTTTGGCGCGGGCTTCACCCCACAGCGCCCACGTTATCGCGTCCAGAATCGAGGACTTGCCCGCACCGTTCGCGCCGGTCAAACAAGCCATCTGGATTCCATCAAACAGCAGCGGGTCAGGCACGCGGTACGGCAGAAAATTCTTGATTTCGAGTCGAATCGGGAGCATGTTTGATGTCGTTTTTAGATAAACAGGGGAGATTATAGTGTATCATCATAGGATACAGCACCCTATTATAGCGAGGTTTTGTGTCATGGCTCGCGTGAATATCACAATTGACCTACCCGATGAAATTGAACAGGAAGCCCGCGATGCTGGCTTATTCAATCTCGACCTATTCTCTAGCGTGATTGAGATTGAATTAAAGCGCCAACTCAGGCGTTTTGAAGCTGGACGCCGTTTGACTGAAATGATGGATGTTCTGTCAGAAGATTTTCGAGCCGAATACGGTCACTTATCCGAAGAAGATGCGATGGCGATGTTGGCTCGATGGGGGGATGAAAACACACAAGCCTCCACGAATGATGAGACACAAGCATGACTCTACAAGTGGTAGCAGATACCAATATCTTTATCTCTGCACTGCTGTGGGGTGGGACGCCGGGGCGTGTTATGCAAGCTTTCATCACAGGGGACACGATATTGTTGCTCTCAACAGACATCCTGAATGAACTAGAACGCAAGCTAAAGAATGATAAATTTGCGCCCAGAATGCTCAAGCGCAATCTCACGCCAGAGCAAGCAATCAGTGATGTACGCGAGATTGCCAAACTGGTGACACCTGTTGATGTGCCAGATGATGCCGTGCGCGACCCTAAAGACCGCATTATCCTCGCGTGTGCAGTAGGCGGTAATGCGGACCCCATTATCAGCGGCGACCAAGACTTGACCACGCTCGGCATGTATAGCGGGATTCCAATTCTCACGCCCGCCCAGTTCCGTGAGAAATTATCCCCGACTGCTGAAGCATAACCGCATACGGGTTATCGGACGCGCCGTTGCGCGTCCCTACCCTAAGCGTCATTTGTAGGGACGCCCAACGGGTCGCCCATATGCACCAAGTTAAGGAAAAGTATAGTCAAACTGTTGCCAGAGTTGGAAGGCAAGCGGGTTGGATTTTCGGGTAGAATGGCGAGGGAGACGATGTAGCATAACCTTCAAGCGCT
>DAOTTP010000004.1:0-11808 GCA_034437835.1 Anaerolineae bacterium
ATCAAACTAGCGGTCAGCATCGCCGCGCATTCCCCACTGATGGCGTCCGCCCAAGAGGGTTTCCGCCAAGCGGTGGCCGCCGCACAGATTCAAGCGCCCATCATCCCGATTATCGGCAATGTCCACGCCGCCGCCCTCCAGACCGTCGAGGAGATTCAAGCGGAACTCGCCAACGCCTTGACTCACCCCGTCCGCTGGACAGAATCGGTTCAGACCATGCGCGGCTTAGGCATCACCCATTTCTATGAATTGGGGCCAAAAGATGTCTTAAATGGCCTGATTAAACGCATTGACCGCGAGGCATCAGCGACACCGGTTAACTCTGCGGCGGCACTGGCGGCATTGTTGGAGTAAATAAGATAATGAGGTTTGGTAAAAAATCAAACCTCATTATTTGTAACTACTCAGCCATCATTTCTTCCCTCAATTTTATGCTCTAGAGCGTCAAATTGACTGAGGCGCGGGGAAATTCCTCCCTCAGATGATTGGGCTGAGTACAGGTCGAAATCTTATTTTCCCCTCAAATAGGGGCTGAGTAGTTACCATTTTTGACCATGTTCCGGCGCGAGTGTGTCCGCATTGTGGACATCGTTATTTTGATGCGGAAGTCGTTGAGGCGATGGAGCGCGGCATGACTGACGCCCCATCCAATGCACGCCCGATTGAGGCTTGGGCGATTACGCTGTCTGCGCCGAAGGAATAGACTCGGCGATTGCGGCGGCGAAATTTTCCGCGACGGCGGGCGCGTACAAGATGAACAGCGCCGGTTCCAACACTTCCAACTCCATCAGCGTAAATTGACCGTCAATCAACACGCCATCCACGCGGGCATAGACGATGTTCTGCTCACCAGACAGCTTGCGGGCGATTTCGATCACTTCGGCGGCTTGGTCGATGAGCGCCTGTGACGGCTGATACGGCACATCGTAGCCGCCGTGAGTTTCTTGAACGAAAATATTCCCTTCTGCGGGGAATTTCCGCACCGAGTGCGAGAATTTTCCGCCCGCGAACAGCACCGAGATTTCGCCATCGCGGATTTCCGGCAACACCGGTTGAATCATAATCGGGCAAGCCTGCGCCATCTCCGCTAAGACGGTTTGATGGTCGGCCGCCTGCCCCGCCGGGACTTTGTGAATCCCCTTCGCGCCGCCGCTGATGGTCGATTTAATCAACACATCGCCCCAGCCGCGCTCGGCCACAATCGCGACCAAATCCGGCGCGGTGTTTTGCTCAACCCAGACCGTCGGGACGATTCGCAAGCCTTCTGATTCCATAGTACGCAGATAGGTCTTGACCATGTTCCAGCGGATGATTTTCAGCGGATTCATCAGGGGCAAACCCACCGATTCGATATGGTCAAGCCAGAGCGTGAACTCAACGGGTTTGTCGAAATAATTCCATGTCGAACGGATGACGGCTGCGTCAAAAACTGACCAATCTACCGACGGGTCATCCCACGCGGCGGGGACGACGGTCACGCCACGGGCGGTCAGCGCATCCGCGATGAGTTGGTCGCTGGGTTGGAGGGCGGGGTCGGGCGAGTAAGTCACAAAGGCAATGGTGGGCATGGGCGTTCCTTGTCTGAAAGTAGCTGACACATACCTCCTCCATTGTATGGAAACGCCCCGCCCAACCTATTGCCACGGATGACCAATTATGTTGTGTGAGTTATCATGGGAGGCGCAGCACATTGTCACCTCTACAGAACGTCCGATTTCTGCGGACAAAACATACATCATGAGAAATTTTGTAGGGGACGGCTTGCCCGCCCGTACTGAAATATCATAGAACATATCTTGAAAGCAGACTCATGAATATAAGCATAAACCTAGCGAAATCGGCTTTTATCTTGTGGTATGTCCTTTGCATCATGTCAATAGATCATGCAACTGCACAAACAAACGAAAATGAATATTATATTGTGTCGGTTAGCCCGGACGAAACAATGGTAGCTGCCTTATCAACCGACCAGACGTTACAGATATTGGATAGTCAAACAGGTGATTTGCTCTACACTTTGGAAGGTTTAGAAGTGCTATCGATGGCTGTTGCGTGGCGTCACGATAGTCAGCAAATAGGCGCGGCATCGTTTGATGGGAGTATTCGTATCTGGTGTACAGATCGAAATGCAAATCCAAGTTGTGTTCCGGGAGCTTTGGTTGAGCAAATTGATGTTGGTGGATTTTTACGTGCACTCAGTTGGAACAACGCCGAGCAAATTGCCAGTGGCGCAGAAATGGAAGGGGACTCTTTTTGGGTATGGGATAGTAACAATAATTTTAATCTGGTGAACAAAGATATAGCAGATGTTTACAAAATTTCTGCGCATCCTACTGAAAACAAGTTTGCTGTTGCAACACTTGAAGATATAACGATATTAGCACAACCCTTTGATTTTAATTTATATACCTCAAGATTTACGCGCATACCCGATTCATTTGCGGGGTGGACGTCTGTCGCTTGGGATGACACAGGAAATTTACTTGCCGGGGGAATGGAAGATGGTAAAATTTATGTCATGAATCCCACAACAGGAGAGTTTACTGCGGAATTTGATGGACATACCAGTATTGTCCATAGTCTTGCATGGAGTCCTAACAGTCATAAATTAGCCTCATCAGAGTTAACCGGTGAAATTATTGTGTGGGATGTTACATCCGGTGAAGCCTATCGCACACACAATGATAAAGAGGTCACGGCAAACCTCCAAATCGACTGGACAGAAACCACTGGATTAATTTTCGCCAGCGATACTGGGATTGTTGGGTTGGGGCCAAATACCCCGCCAATAGCGAATGCAGGCAATGACCAAACCGTCATTGATGCGGACATGAACGGGATACAAAATGTGGTGCTAAATGCGTCTGCCAGCACCGATGATGTTGTCATTGTGGATTACGTTTGGCACGAAAATGGTGTTGAGATCGCCAGCGGGATTGCTCCGCAAATTAGCCTCAGTACCGGGGTACATACATTTACCCTCACCGTCACAGATGATGACGGCGCAACGCATACCGATCAGATTATTATCACGGTTGCATCCCCTACAGCGACCTATACACCGATTCCGCCGACATTAACACTCGTGCCACCTACGCTCACCCCGTGGTAAGCCAGCACAAACAGATTGTCGTGATTATACAAACGGTTCGTGAAACTAAAGGGATATAAAACACATGATCAAATCTCCGAAAATCCATCAATTTGGGATGCCGAGTGACGTATGGTGGCTGGCCGCGTTAAGTAGGCTAACCGCGCTGATCGGCGCGGGATTGGGTGGCGAAATTTATACACGAGTGTCAAGCCCTACCAGTTGGCGTGCCGTCTTAACACTGGCAGGTCTAGCAATCGGACTACCGTTGCTGACCGGATTGATCGATCTATATTGGCGACTCGGGACACCCATCTAACACTGTGCCAGACCAATACCCGCCCAGTGAGTTAATTTGCCGCTAGTCCAGTCGATTTTGCGTTAAAATCCTCGATATTGATGCGAGGGGTGTGTTTTGATGCGAATCATGATGTGGCTATGGGTATGTATGGCGCTCATATTGTTTGGGACGGCGACAGCGGCTCAGTCGCCGATTTTGCATGTCCCGTCGCCAGAGGAATATCTTCGCGCCATACCAGAGGCCACCCGCCGCTGGCTAGATAATACCCCGCGAGGATGGGGTAAAGCATCGGCTGACCCGATTGCCAACGCGCTCTATTTTGAGTTGGACACCCGCTATACGCCAGAAGAATACTTAAACAACTTACCGGTGAAGATCATCGCCGGAGCGTATCAGGCGCTGCAAGATTTGAAGTCTATCAATCGTGACAATAACCCGCCATTGAGTTGGTTTGAGGCGGTAATTGAAGAGTGGGTGGCCTCGCTCCCACACGAATACCCATTGGATTTGACAACCTTTCCCATTTTAGACGCCACAATCCAAATCTCTATCATTGGGCAAGCCGATTTTAATAGGGATGGTCGCGATGAAGTCATCGTTTTTTTCAGGAGTTCATATCACCAAGCCTATGTGCTGCTTCATCCAATAGAATCAGGCTATCAACTCGCCAATATTGTGACTTCCAGTGAAACCGACCCCTATATGTCATCGGGAACGGATATTAAACCCCTTGAATTGAGAGATTTAACGGGCGACGGGAATCCAGAATGGTTGATTCAATATGATTACAGTCTCCCATTTAATATGCGAACATGCAGTGCTTTCAACATTTACACATGGCATGAAGGCGGACTCCGCGCTGCAATAGAAGGCGATACAAATCTGTGCGACGCTTATAATCCCACACAAGGCTTGACCTTCTCGGTTAATCCGTCCGGCGCACAAACGATAACCATCCAAGAACCCATCCCCAATGACTGGGATTGTGACACCTATAATCTGCGCCGATTCGAGTGGGTCGCGCCCACTTTTGTCATGGAAGAAAACGCCGACCACGACGCGCCGACGCCGGAATGCCAGCTATACCGTGCCGAAACCCACACCATCAACCATACACCACAGTTGGCTATTGCCATTCCCTACTATGAGCAAGCGCTGGCATTGTGGGCAAGCACGTCGCCAACCGATGACCGCGCCAAACTGCGACAAGTTTATGCCCAAACCCGCCTGATTATCGCCTACACACTGACCGGTCAATTCCTTAAGGCGCGACAAGCGCAACAGACATTGGGTGAAATGGATACGACTTTCCACGTTAGCCCTATCCTTGATTTTGCCGAGGCAATGGTCGATGCAAAATTAACCCGCTATGATGTGTGTTCGACGGCTTATGGATTTTGGTTTGATTACGGGAACAGCGGCATTTCCATCTACGTTTACGATGAAGAAACCATCGGCATTATGATTGGTCGGTTGGTATCTTTTGGAGGGATGATGGATTCTGCCCCGCCTTTCCCTTCATCTTCCGGCTGCGACATGAATATGTGGTTTCCGCCGCCGCCATTGCCCTACCAAGCAAATCCGACTTATGACAATCGTGAACGCCAACTCACTTACTACAGTCAAGAAATAGGTGACGCGCTGCTGTTTGAGGTCGCACAACACGCCTATGATTTCCTTGTGGCAGCTGATCCAGTCGCCGCTTTGACCGCCATTGATTCAGCGCTGGAAAATCACATACCCACCGCCCAGCCCATGATTGTGGACGGGTTGCGCTATTGGCGGGCGCTGTCATTGGAGCAGTCAGGGCGGTTGGATGCAGCGCTGGCAGAATATGTCGCACTCTCTCAGGCGGGCGATGATAGCCCGTGGGCAGTGTTGGCCGCCATTCATATCCGATGACCACCACCGCTGTCATCCTCGCCGGAGGAGGGTCGAGCCGGATGGGGTCGGATAAGAGTCTGCTGCCCATCAACGGTCAGCCGATGTTGGCGCACGTCATCACCGCATTGACTCCGCTAAATCTGCCGATTCTGTTGGTGACAAATACCCCGGAAATTCACACGCCATTTCATCTGCCAATGGTCAGCGACTTACACAGCGGAATCGGCGCATTGGGCGGGCTACATAGCGCCTTGTCGCACATCACCACCGACTCGGCGCTGGTCGTCGCGTGTGATATGCCGCGCCTGAATCCCAGCCTGTTGGCGTATCTGGTCCGCCTTGCGGAATCGAACCCAGATTTTGACGCGATTGTGCCGCGCATCACCGGACGCGCCCACCCACTACACGCGGTCTATCGGCGGCGTGTGCTAACCGTCATCGAGTCCCAAATTGAACGGGGGACGCTAGCGCTCAATGGCCTGCTCGACCCTCTAACCGTGTGCTGGGTGGATGAGGCCGAGATACGCCCGTATGACCCAAAACTGGACTCATTCATCAATCTCAACACCCCGCAAGACCTCACCGATTTGCCACCCTCAATCACTTGACACAATACAATACCGTATAGTATTGTATTGAGATTAACGCGGGCGGTAATGCGGGGCAATGGCGTGCCATGCCCCACACATAAGAGGGGGGACACTCATGAGCAGTTACATCCAAAACCTAGAAGTCGCCAAGCCGTATTTGCGTGACGCCGACCACTACGACGAAAAGGTCATTGAGGGCGAACAATCCCTGCGGGAATTTCTGGCCGGATTTCTGTCGTATTATCCGGCGTGGATTAAGGTGCTGTACGGCATACGCGCCGGTTTCGTCCGCCTGTTGGGGATGAAACAAGAGAGGATACCGGGCGGTGCGCCACGCCTCAAGCCGTCCGACATCAACTTTGAGGCGGGCAAGCCCGGGACAATTTTCGTGGTAGACGCCAGTCAAGAAGACTCGTATTGGATCGCCTCAGCCACCGATAAGCACCTGACCGCCAACCTGATTATCGCCGTCGAGCCATTGGCCGACGGGCGCAAGCGTTTCCACGCAGGGACGGTGGTGCATTATCACAATTGGGCAGGGCCGGTCTATTTCAACGTGATTCGCCCGTTCCATCACCTCGTCGTCTCTCAGATGATGAAGGCCGGGGTTCAACCGGCCTAACCTCACGCTTCGAGGTTTTCACCCCGCGCCGCCCGTGCTTGGATGTCGTTCAGGCGTGCAAGAATGGCGGCGCAGTCTTGTGGCGCATACAACTCAAATCCCGTCGGTGGCGTGGCATAATCAAATTCTAGGCCGAAATAAGACTGCTCGAAGGCGGCCTGATACGCGCTATTCAGGTCAAACTGAGTCAAGTGTTGATCGTTTGACAAGGGGATATCGATGGGTGGGATGGGTTCATCCACGCGGAATGTTTGAATAATCGTCTCGCCCAACCTCACATCAGGGCGCGGGTCGGTGACGGCCAGCAGATAGGGTGCGTCATCCAGCCGACCATCGCGCCGGAGATGCTCAAACAACGAACGTTGATGATTGTGCAAGTCGATTTCGATTAAGATCAATCCGCCGCTGAGGACTTCGCGCCGTTTTTCGCTGTAGGCGGCATACCCTTGTCGTCCCGGCAGATTGACTGGTGATAACAGTTCCAGTAGCCCAATTTGCTGGCGCTCTTGGTCATAAATTGCGATTGCGGCATAGCGGTCTAAATCGGCGCTATCCTATTGAAATGCCTCTACCGTTGGAAGGACGAGGGTCGCGGCTATATTTGGGAGCGATGTCTCATAGGCCGTTGGGCGCGGCGCATCAGCATAAATGGGAATATCGGGGTAGCGTGTCTGGTCGCGCTCATCAATTCGGAATTGAATCCCGCCCACTTGACGGGTGAAATATCCCATCGGGCGCAATTGTGCGCTGAGAGCGTCATCCAATTTGGCGATAAATTTGCTGTGAAAGCCACTCCACAGACTGACCGTCCCTGTGGGCGGAAGTTGCGCCAGCGATTGCAGATGCGGATTCACCCCGCGATACAAATTTTTATGGGTTTCAGCGCCGCCATTGGAGAAATTCCCTAGTTCCCTACCACCATTATAATCCCCATCGCATAAATACATGCAATAAGAGGGTGATTATCGCGTTGATTTTCTCCCCCGTGGTTATTTGCGCCTGAGCGTGAATACCGGTAATTCGGCGCGTCGGTTGAACCCCATTTTCTCGTATAGCGCCTGTGCGCTGAGGTTTTTGCTATAGACGTGCAAAAACGGGATATCGCCCTCGCGCTGAATCTCGCGCATCAGATACAAAATCAACTTCCGCGCATACCCTCGGCGTTGAAAATCGGGATGCGTACAGACCGCGCTAATCTCGTGATAGCCGGGAAAATACAGCCGTTGCCCCGCTATCGCCGCCAGCTTCTCGTCCTTCCAAATCCCGACATAATGACCCAACTCGCTCGTGCGCGGGAAGAACGGCCCCGGACGGGTCAAATCCACCAATTCGATAATCGCGGGGACATCGGCCTGAGTGAGCGTGACGATACTCTCCTCCCCGTCAATCACTTCAACCGGCGGGCCTTCATAAATCATCTGGACGAGCGCAATCTGCATGAGCAGTTCCCACTCTTCCCCGATGTCTGTAGGCGTCCCGATGAGTGCGACGACTTCCCCGCGCTGGCGCAAGGTCGCAAGGCTACGAAAGGCCTCAGCCGTGGGAGAAGCCACTGCTGCAAACGGCGCGGCGTCCGCTATATAACAACAGGCTAAGTCACTGCTCAGGGCATACTGAGCGTGGTGAGTCGTTAGCGCGTTCCAAATCGGGGTATCCAGATAGCTACTTGCGTTGGTCATCAATCTCTCTCTCAAGTCGATAGAAAATTCAATATTACACCCCAATACCTTCGCCAAAAGGTATTGGGGTAAATATTCTTTTGCGGTTTCGTGATTCACTGATGTTATGTTAAGCCTATTCGTGTTCTATAAACGGCTGGGAAAGACTATACTCACCCACATAGATATTAAAATTGGGAGGATAAGGCGATGGGCATATTCAGTAGCAAGCCGAAAAAGGCTGTCAGGCCGCCTAATCGCGGTTGGAGTCCCCGCGATTGGGCGACATGGATTCCCTTCCGGCATCCCGACAATTTCCTAGAGGTGTTTCGCGCCTTATGGGAGAATAGGGGCAACCTACGCTACGCCCTACGAATCCTCAATCACGGGGTCTGCGACGGGTGCGCGCTGGGGACAACCGGCATGAAAGACTGGACGATTGACGGGATTCACCTGTGCAACGTCCGGCTGCGCCTGTTGCGGATGAACACCCTTCCCGCGCTAGACATCGCCCGCCTAATAGATGTCGCCCCGCTGCGTGACTTACGCGCCCGTGATTTGCGCGAGATGGGGCGCATCCCCTACCCGATGATTCGGCGCAAAGGTGAGGCTGGGTTTACGCGCATTTCGTGGGACGCCGCGCTTGATTTGATCGCCGCCAAACTCAAAACCACCGCGCCAGACCGCGCTTATTTCTACCTGACCAGTCGCGGCATCCCCAACGAAACCTATTACGCCGCGCAAAAGGCCGTCCGCGCCATCGGCACAAATAACATCGACAACGCCTCCCGCATGTGCCATTCACCCAGCACTCTCTCACGCAAAACCGCGCTCGGCGTGGGAGCCACGACCTGCTCATATACCGACTTCATCGGGACGGATGTCATCACCTTCATCGGCTCAAACGTAGCCAGCAACCAGCCGCTAGTCATGAAATACTTGTATCACGCCAAAAAAGCCGGGACGCAAATCGTCAGCGTGAATCCGTTCCGCGAACCCGGCATGGAGGCTTATTGGATTCCCAGCGACATCGAAAGCGCGATGTTCGGGACAAAAATGGCTGACCAATTCGTACAGGTACGTGCTGGGGGCGACATCGCGTTTCTGCACGCCGCCGCCAAGCTGATGATTGAACGCGGTTGGGTCGATTCTGGCTTCATCTCGCAGCACACCGAGGGTTTTGAAACGCTCTGCGCCTACCTCGACTCGCTGACGTGGGAAGCGTTGGAATCCGAATCCGGCGTGGCAATGGCCGACCTCGAAAGCTACGCGGAACGGCTGCACAAGGCCGAACGCGCCATTTTCGTATGGGGCATGGGCATCACTCAGCATACCTGCGGGGAGGATAACGTCCACGCGATTATCAACTTCGCGCTGTTGAAGGGATTCATTGGGCGCGAAGGGTGCGGCCTGATGCCGATTCGCGGTCATAGCGGGGTACAAGGCGGCGCTGAGATGGGCGCGTATGCCACGGTTTTACCCGGCGGAATCACCATCTCGCCAGAATCGGCGGCGACTCTCAGCGCCCAATACGGTTTTGATGTCCCGACCCGCGCCGGACTCACCACCCCAGAGATGTTGGACGCCGCCGCGCAAGGCGACATTGATGTACTGTTCGCAGTCGGCGGCAATTTCCGTGAGGTCATGCCCGACCCGAAAGGCATCACGCGCACGCTGGAAAATATCCCGTTGCGCGTTCACATGGACATCGTGCCGTCGAGTCAGATGTGGATTGACCCCGCCGAAACCGTGATATTGTTGCCCGCCGCCACGCGCTACGAAATCCCCGGCGGCGTGACCCAGACCTCTACTGAGCGCCGAGTGATGTTCAGCCCCGAGATTCCGGGTCCACGAATCGGGGAGGCGCGTGGCGAGGGCGATGTATTGGGCGATTTGGCCGCCCGCGTCCGCCCTGAGTTGGCCGACAAGGTGCGATTCGATTCTACCCAAGCTATCCGCGAGGAAATCGCCAGCGTCATCCCGTACTATGACGGGATTCAGAATTTACGCGCCGAAGGCGACCAGTTCCAATACGGCGGCGCAATGTTGTGCGAGGGCTGGAACTTCCCAACGCCGGACGGAAAAGCTCACTTTAAGGCGGCGACTCTGCCGGTTAATGATTTGGCCGAGGGGGAATTACGACTGGTCACGCGGCGCGGCAAGCAGTTCAATAGCATGGTGCATGAGGACAAAGAATCCGGCACGGGCTATCGACGTGACGCCGTGATTTTGTCCGCGTCCGAGGCTAAATCACGCGGTTTGAGCGCGGGTGAAGCAGTGCGCCTGACCAACGCTCACGGCACATATACCGGCGTGCTGGTGATTGGCGACATCGCCGGAAGCACGGTGGAGGTCTATTGGCCGGAGGCGAACGTCCTACTCGACCCCGGCGGCGCGGCGCGTTCACCATTGGCGCACATCCCCGCCTATAAATCTGGTCGCGTGAGCATCAGCCGCGCCGTAGACTCCGAACCGGTGGCCGTGCGCGTATGAGCGACCCAGACCGCCCCTCCAGTAAGGTTAACCTGAGCCTTACGCGGGTGCGCGGCGGCCTGATTGCCAAGACCAAGCGCCGCGATTCGGTTGTCACCGAAGAACCGCTGGAGATCCGGCTGGTGGCGGGGTCAGAATCGCGTGCGCTGGCGGTCACGATGCGGACGCCGGGGGCAGATTTTGAACTCGCGGCGGGATTTTTGTTCAGCGAGGGCGTCATCCCAGATAAATCCGCGCTGGCGTCCATCACCTACTGCGTTGACCGCGATTTGGATGAAGAACAGCGCTATAACGTCGTCAATGTCCGGCTGCGGTCTGAATCGCTGCCGGATTTGCCGTCGTTGGAACGCCATTTCACGGTCAATAGCGCGTGCGGGGTGTGTGGCAAGGCGCACCTCGACGCTATCACGCAGACTGCCCAGCCTGTCACGGTGGGTTGGACTCTGACGCCCGCCCAAATCAGCGCGATGAGCGACGGGCTGAGGCGGTCACAGGCGCTATTCGATCAGACCGGCGGACTACACGCGGCGGCCTTATTTCACAAATCGGGTGACTTATGGGCGGCGCGGGAAGATGTCGGGCGGCACAACGCCTTTGATAAATTGGTCGGTTGGGCGCTGATGAATGACCATTTGCCCCTCAGCGAGTGCGCGGTGATGGTCAGCGGGCGGGCAAGTTTTGAACTGCTACAGAAGGCGGCGATGGCGGGGATTCCGATCTTTTGCGCGGTGTCTGCGCCATCTCATTTAGCCGTCAGAGTCGCCCACCGCCAGAACATCACGCTCATCGGATTCCTACGCGGCGCAGATTTCAATATTTACACCGGCGCAACGCGGATTATCAATCCGTAGAAGAAAATCGTAACTACTCAGCCATGGATTGATGGTGAGGAATGAAAGGATCGCCACTCAAGGCGGAGGAGATAGCATCGAGGACATTGTTGCCGTGTTTGCGAACCGTGGAGATGTAAGATCGCACTCGCGCAAACAGATGAGCGCCACGTTTTGTTCGAAAGCCGCCCGATATTTTTTGCCTGAGTTTCATCATTCTTAAGTCGCGCTCGGCTAAATTATTGTCGAACGGGACACGGAAATCGTGCATAAACATCAAAATAGCCGCCTGATATTTCTCAAGCCGTTGGAGAAAATTTCGGGCGGGAGATTGTTTTT
>DAOTTP010000005.1:0-10589 GCA_034437835.1 Anaerolineae bacterium
AGCTTATTTGCCAGCTTGAGGTCGTCCGGCGTATACGGGTCATCATTCAGGTTGAGGCGCTTGCCCGAATTCTTGAGATCGGTGCTGCGCCCGTCCCCGACGATTTGCTTGGCGAGTTCATCAGCTAGTGATTCCCAATCCTTCATCGTGAAAATCCTCTCAATCACTTCGATTGTGACAAGTTTCACATGGTTTTTATTTTTCGTCAATAAGCCAAAAAAACAATGCTTTATGCCCCGCCGCCAATCATATGACCGAGCGATGCCGCGTCAAGTGCGCCGTCGTTTTCGACAATCCGCGTCTGACCGGCAAAACAGACCACCACGCGGTCAGCATAGGTCAAAATCTCGTCGAGGTCGTCTGAGCTAAACAACATCCCCGCGCCCGCATCCCGCCGCGCCAACAACTGCGCCCAAATCCAACGCGCCGAATCGACATCAAGGCCGCGAGTCGGCTGCTCTAACACCATCAGCGCCGGGGATTCTGGCATCAACGCCATCAAGACGCGCTGCTGATTGCCGCCCGATAGCGTTTCAATCATGGAGTCAGGCCGCCCCTTCACCTGATATTGCGCGATTTGCGACTCTGTGAATGCGCCCGCCCGCGCCCAATCGACCAACGCCCCGCGCTCAGTCGCTAAGGCGATATGCTCGGTCAGGGTCAGGCCGCGTACCAATCCCTCCTCTAAACGCCCCGCCGCCCCAAATGAGACGCCTGCCGCCATAAAGTTGCGATAGGATTGTCCGGTCATGTCTTGTGCGGTAAGTGTGATACTGCCGCGCTCTGGTCGGATAAGGCCCGCCGCCGCCCGCATGATGAGCGATTGTCCGCTGCCGTCTAGGCCAGCGAATCCGATCACTTCACCGAGTCGCACGGTTAAGTCAAAATCGCGGACGGTCAACCTCCCGTTTGTGACGGTCATATGGTGGAGCGTCAAGAGAGGCGGCGCATCAGGTTTGACTTTGGACTCGTGACGCTCAACGCTCATTGGTTTGCCGAACATCAACTCGACCAATGCGGATTGCGGCGTCGGCAGAGTCACCCGCCCGACCAACGCCCCGCGCCGTAGTACCACCGCCTCATCACACAGCGCCAAGACATCTTCCAACTTATGCGAGACCAGTAAAACGGTCAAGCCATCGCGGTCTGCAAGGTCGCGTAGCGCCTTGAACAAACTGACCTTCTGGTCTTCACTAATGCCGGTGGTCGGTTCGTCCAAAATCAAAACTTGCACATTCAGCGCGATTAGGCGCGCAATCGCCAATTGCTGGCGTGCCGCAATCGACAGGGACGAGACCGGCACATCTGGGTTGATGCTGAAACCCAGCTTGGCGCAGACCGCGGCCAGTTTTGCCCGCCCCTGTGATTTATTCAGCCCAAAAGACCGTCCGAGGCCGTACATAAACTCTTCTATGACGCTGAACGCCCCGACATCCAGCGGGTCTTGGTGCAGCATCCCAATCCCATACCGAATGGCGTCCTGCGGGGATTTGAGCGTCAGCACCTTTTTTTCGACCAACACATCGCCAGAATCGGCGGGCTGATAGCCACTGAGAATTTTCATCAGGGTAGACTTGCCCGCGCCGTTTTCGCCCAACACGCCGACGATTTTTCCACTGGCGATGTCCATCGAAATCGCGTCATTGGCCGTCAATGCGCCAAACCGTTTGGTGATGTTTTGAATCGAAAGGCGCATGAGGTTTTCCAATTTATGGAGTTGAGCGGGTTTATAAAGGATATACAAGCGGACATGGCAGTGCCATGTCCCTACAAAATGTCATATAGAACAAGGTGAGGGCATGGCACGCCATACCCCCACAACGGTCAAAACAATTTATTCGCTGACGCTTGCGCCGTTCATGCCTTCCAGCAATTGCGGCAGATACCACACATCTAACGGGTCAACAGCCTCACCCTCAGCGGCCAAAACCGTGCCGTCTTGCAGGTTCAGCGGCCCTTGCCACAGGAAAATGGTCTCGATATTGGCTTCATCCTGAGCATAGGCGGCGACTTCGGCGGTGAACTCGTCCAACTGTACGAGTTGTTCCTCGGTCAAGCCTTCACCCAACGCAAAGCCGGTGATCGTGCCAGCCGGGTCGCTGATGGAGTCCCAAGTCGGGGCGACCCAGTTCCACCATTGCTCCCACTCACCCGCCTGAACCTGTTGCGCCAAATCGAGGTACGGCAGCCCCCAGTTATAGAACGGGACGCCGAGGCAAGCCTCCGGGGCTTGGGTGCAACCGGAAATGGAGTTATAGGGGACGGCGAACACCTTCTCACCTTCGGCTTGACGGGCAGCCGCCACCGTGACCATCTCGGCGGTGTCCAGACCACTCAACACGATGTCGAAACCGTTGTCAAAGAAACGGTTGGTCTCTTCGGTCACATCCAACGTCACGCCGGGGATGGCGAACCAGAAGCCAATCCACGTCACCGAGAAGTCAAGCTCGCTACCGCCCTTATACTTATCCCAGCAATACTTCGCGCCGAGGTAAGCCGACGACGCGACGCGGCGGGTTTCAGCGTTAATCAGCGGCCCGACATAGCCAAGCTTGCCGGTCTCGCTTGCCAATGCAGCCGCACAGCCCGAAATCAGGCGCGGCCATTCACTCATCGCCATGACGTTGCCGAGGTTGGCCGGAGCATCGCCGACCAGCACATCGTCACCAGAAACATTGATGAAAATGATGTCCGGGTATTGCGGCGCGAGCGCGGCGGTATCTTCTTCAAACGCATCCGAGGTGGTGAAGACGATTTTCGCGCCTTCTTCAGCGAACAAGGCGACCACATCAGCCAGAGTCGTCTCTGGGCTATCGACGGCGTTAATCTTCTCTGCGACCAACATCTTCGCGCCGGGGAGGTTTTCCTCGACGTACAGCCCGCCTTCATAATGGGCTTGGCTCCAACCACGGTCATCCTTCGGCCCGACCAGCACGACACCGAATACGAATTCATCTTGTGCCATCACCGGGGCAATCGCCACAGCCATCAGCGCCAGCGCCACGGCAAGCAACACGCTCATTTTACGCATCATAGATCTCTCCACTCCATGTTTGGTGTTTGATATAAACGCCATTAGCTATTGTAACTAAAATTTGGCGGACAAACACACAGGCTTTAGGCGTCTTGACTTGTTAAAAAGTGCTAAAATTAAGGTCTATATACCGTTGCAGATTGGTTTAATCGTCATTATGGTACTCCTCACGCCCGCCCCCGATGTGGTGATTCGCAGCTTTACGTTGGATGATTTGACTGAGTTGTGTGAATTGGTCAAGGCCAACCGCGCCTTCCTACGGGAATGGTTGCCGTGGGCAGACCGAATCAGCGACCCGCGTGATGAAGCGCCTTACATCGAAATGGCGATGGACAAGGAATCACGCGGGGAAGGCTTCGAGGGCGGAATCTATGTGCGCGGCATATTGGCTGGCTCGATTGGGCTGCACTATATCAGCGAGGATACGCGCTCAACCGAAATCGGCTATTGGCTGGCGGAGCAATATACCGGTAGCGGGGTGATGACCGCCTGCGCCCGCACCGTTTTGGCCTATTGCTTCACAGAATATAAGCTGAATCGGGTTGAAATCCGTGCAGCGGGCGCGAATCTCAAAAGCCGCGCCATCCCAGAACGGCTGGGTTTCCGACTAGAGGGATTATTGCGCCAATTCCACACCTTACACGGCAAACTCCACGACCTCGCCATTTATGGGATGTTGGCGCATGAGTGGAAAGGGTAGCGTAGGGCGGACATGGCAAGCCATATCCCTACAAGACCCAATAAGGGATTAGGGCGGACATTTTGATTACAATGCCATGTGAGGGATTAAGGCGCGGGTGGTTTTATCACCCGCCCAGCCTCGACTTGCCAGACTTTGACCGCGCTAAGAAAATCAGGCGGAAAAGCGCCCAATTCTGCCGTCGTGATGAAGGTCTGCCCGCCGGATTGGATGCGCTCTAACAGATGGGCGCGGCGCTTGGCGTCAAGTTCAGCGGCCACATCGTCCAACAGTAAAATCGGCTGTTCGCCCGTGCGATTCTTCATCCATTCGCGCTCGGCCAATTTGAGGCCGAGGACGGCGGTACGCGCCTGCCCCCGGCTGCCATAGATGCCCGCATCGCGCTCGTTAATCAGGATACGCAGTTCATCGCGGTGCGGCCCAGATAACGTGACGCCGCGCCGAATCGAGTCATCGCGTTCATTTAATAATTGTGTGGCAAATTGCGGGGCGATTTGGGCGGCGCTCATCTCGCGGTGGAGGTCGAAGCCCAAGACCTCAAACGAACGCTGACCATCTCCCTCTGGTGTCGGGGTGAAGCTGGGCTGATAACGCAAGGTGAGCGTTTCGGCACGCCCGGTCAGGTCATAATGGACGCGCTGCGCCTCAACCTCTAGCTCGCGCAAAAAGGTCTGACGTCCGGCAATCACCCGCGCCCCAGCAGAGACCAATTGCTCGTCCCAATAATCCAACTCTTTAGCTTGGCCGTGACCCTCCGCGATGCGGCGCAAAAGGGCGTTACGCTGCGGTAAGGTGCGCTCGTATTGGTCTAGCGCATCGACGTATTCTGGGACGACCTGTGAGAGCGTGATGTCCATGAAGCGGCGGCGGTCAGATGGCGCGCCCTCAATCAAGGTCAGGTCACGCGGCAAGAACAACACCACCGTGACCAATCCAGCCACCAATCCAACCCGGCGCTCTGCCCCGTTGACCTTAATCACCTTGCGGAATCGCCCCATCCCGTCCGGCGTGCGTTCAATCATCAGCGTGACTTCCAGACGGTCAAATCCGCCGCGCCCGTGCTTGATTTCCGCCGCGATACGCGCAAAAGGCAACGGCTCGCCCTCGGTTGACCAATTCAGAAGTTGGCGGTCTTGGCTGACGAATGCGCTATGCGACGTGGCAAGGTAATACAACGCCTCTAAAAAATTGGTCTTGCCTTGTGCGTTTTCGCCGTGCAAAAGAACCGCCCCGTTGGGCAGGGCAGTTTCTAGGCGGGAATAATTGCGGAAATTGGTCAGCGAGAGGGCTGCAACATACAACGGGGTTATCCTTGCGGGGTAGCGGGCGGCGTCCGCGTTGCCATAACGACAGGGGTAAACGTGACTGTGGCTGTCGGCGTGGCGGTCAGCGATGGGGTGAACGTCGGTGTCGGCGTAAAAGTCGACGTCGGCGTGAAGGTCGGTGATGGGCTGGGCGTGACGGTTGGCGTATCCGTCGGTAACACGATAATCAACGGCGGCTCATTGGTCGGTGACGGCGCTGCCCCCGTGGGCAACTGTACGACAATCACGCGCAAATCGTTCATGTTGAACTGGTCAGACGGGCAGGTGAAATCTGCGACCCGCGCCCACGCCTCGGTGTTATCGGTCAGGCGCACCAACAAATACCCGGCATCAGCGCTACGCCCAGTGATAATCCGCGAGACGCCCTGATTCAAGACTTCGCGGACGGCGGCGGCTTCATTGGGCGAGGCCAACAGTGAGGTTTCGGCGCGGTTGACCGTACACTGCGGGTCGGCCAGAATCACGTCTAGGGTGCGCTCAAACTGACTCCCGCGTTCATCGCTCACCAACAGTCGGATGGTGAAATTGGTCTGTGGTAACGCCCCGAACGCATACCTCCCGTCCTCATTAGACGACAAGATTTCGACGGGTTGACCTAGCGCATCCAACCCACGCAGCCGCACGCCATCAGCAAAGCCCTGCCCCGTCCACGCGATGGTCAAATTCTGCACGACGTTGCGGAAAACCACGCCCGGCGTCACCGTCAAATCGTCGATGACGGCGGCGCGATAAAACCGGATGGAACGTTCGGCCTGTACCACTTGATCGACATTATAGGCCATCAGCGTGAAAGTGATGACATCCGACAAATCATCGGTGGAAATTTCATAAACGCCGTTGGCAACATCGGTCAGGTCTTGCGGCGCGGCGCTACCGACCTGTAAGGTCAAGCGTTCAGCGTCCGCTACGACCCACTGGACTTGTAGCGGCGTCCCACGGGCGATTTCTTTCTCGCCTTGCCCGATGTTGAAGGCCGAGATGACCGGCGTAATCGGGCGCAAGTTAAACAACCCGACGCCGCCGAACAGAATCAGCAACACCGCCAGCACGACGCCCACCGCAAGGGCGGGTTTAGCCCACCCCGGCAACGGCGGCTTATCGACCACCGTCCCGACCACAGCGGCGGTGAAGTTCGGCAACATATCCGAGGTCACGACCACCTCAAACGTCATATCGCGTGACGCGCCAAACAAGCGGCGGTCTTTGGGAGCTACCGTCCCAGCAATACTGAGGCGCTGCCCCGGCCCTAACTGCGCGCTGGTCTGTGAGAGCCGCACATCTAGCGCTTGTACGCGGTCAAAGGCGACCAGATGTACCGGCACGGCGGCGCTGCCGTGATTATGCAAGTGTAGGCGGAATCCGGATTTTCCGGTCAGGCGGCGACTGCTCATCGCTATGCCGAATCCGGCGAATGGTAGCACTTTGACGACCAGCGGCGTGCGGATAATCGCATCCGGCGAACGGTCAGGGCGTACCGTGACGATGACCGGATAATCCCCCGGCTGGCTGGCGCTGTGCCGGTTAGGGCGGATATTCATCAACACCAGTCCGGACTCGCCGGGTTCGACGGCCAGCGCAGGCCGATTGACGCGCAGCCAGTCAGACGGTAGGCCGGTGACTTCAATAAAGTATTTTTCGGCGTCGCGCCCGGTATTGGTCACGCTCAACTCAAGGCTGATATATGCCCCCGGCGTCACGCTGATTTGCGGGAGTTGGAGTTCGACCCGGAATGACTGCGATTCGGTCTGAATGCGTTGAGTGTCATCGAGGCGCATCCGCAACGGCAGGGTCGGGGCATCGTCTACACCGCGAAAGACCAACCGCAACGGCCCAAGCTGAATTTCGTCCCCATTGCTCAGGGCGGCCATCTCGCCCAGCGGCACGGCACGCCCATCGACGAACGTCTCTAGCTCGTGCGCCGTCGAAATCATCTTCACAGTCTCGCCGTCTGGGGTCAGGAGTAAATGGTTGGCATCTACCCCGTCTGTATCCAACACCAAATCATTCCCAGAGGCACGCCCTACCGTCACCTGTGCATCGCGCAAGGTGAAGGTTTCAAGATGGCCGTCAGGCCAAAATATATCCAACCGTCCGTAGGCTTTCTTCAACGCGGGACTCCTCGCGTGGGGTGGTCGTGTGCATCAATAAGGGAGATTCTAAACCGGAACACCGAAAATGACCACATTAACTCAAGGCGGCCAAGCCTTGTATGCCCTGTACCAATAGTGATACGCCTAAAACAGCCATCACAATCACCGAAAACAAGCTCAAAGCCCGGATGATGCGCGGGTCGAGATTGCGGGCGCGGTCAAACACAACCATAAACGCGACCATGATTCCGAGGAACACCCCGTAAAACTGGAGCAAAAACAAGACGCCTGCGCCAATCGACTCGGTGAACGCCTGACGTAACAACGGGCCAGTAATCGTCCCCCAGAAAATATACGGCGCGGGATTTAGGAAATTCATCGCCATACCGCGCATCAATACCGAAAACGACGCCGGTTGAGTCGTCGATCCATCGAGCTGGGTGGGGGTTTTCAGTTCGACAAAGGTGCGATACGCGATGAAAAAGACCGCGAACGCGCCCACTACGTTCAATATCGGGCCGAATGCGGGCGGCAATTGGCTGAGAAGCACGGTCATCACAAGGATGATCGGGATGTCCGTCATCAACGGTGAAAGCGCGATAAGCACCCCCATGCGCCAACCATACGTCAGGGTCACGTTCATGAGGAGGGTATGCAGCGGGCCGATGCTTGTGCCTGCCGCCAGCCCAAAGCTCATTGCCTGTGTGAGAATTGTCGTCATTGTCGTCCAAGCTTGCGGTTGATGCTAAACCGAGTAGACCGTCAAATCGGCTAGGCTACAAGCCAACCGGAGTCCTATTTTAGCACACGGCGGGGACTAGGTGGGTTGTACGGCACGCATCGCTTAGTAGGTTATCCCCCATCTATACGTACTGATAAGTCAAATTCCCGAAAAAATCCCCAGAATCCCGTGCGCGTTATACAGACCCGGATATACTAGACGGTGTGCATAATGTGTCATGATGATTTTAACTGGGGATTTTCCGCCGATGAAACGTCTTGTATTGGGTCTACTGTTGATTTTCGCGCTGGGGTCTGCGGTGCAGGCACAGCCCACCCTCCCCGGAACGCTCAGTGAGGCCACCGGCCAACTGGCCTTCGCTGGGATTGAAACCGACCAGTTCTCCGCTGAACCCACCGAGGCTGGCCTGACCAAGATTTACCTCGTCACCTTCCCCAACCCCACCGCCGAAGTCTTATACGACGGTGAATTGTTGGCAGACGCCCTCAACGTAAACTGTTTGGGCTGGTCAGAGGACGGCCAATCGCTGTTCATCAGCGCCTTTAATGGCGTGACCGAGAAACTCATCATCCTAGATGTTGCCACTGGTGAAGCCACCGAAGGCACGGGATTTACCTGTGATTTCCAGTTCTCGCCCTCTCCTGATGGTGAGAAGCAGGCGTTTTATCAGCCGGATAGCGCCGCGAGTGGGCGCAGTCGCGTGATTGTGGCCGACGCCGACGGCAGCAACCCGACCCCGATTTTCGAGGATGCCACAGCCGTTGCCAGCCGCCCCACATGGTCGCCTGACAGCCGCTTTATCGCCTTCACCGCCGCCCTCCGTAGCGGGGACGCGCTGACCGGTCAGGAAATCGCGCTGGTCGAACCCGGCGTGACCGGCGGCTTCTTGGATGAAACCGACTCCCTGACGGCTTACGCCCCGTCGTGGCGTCCCGAAGCTGAAGTGGGTGATACTCCGACGGAAGAACCTGCCACCCCGACTAACGAACCGGTTGCTGCGACGGAAACCCTCGCGCCAGTCGCTACCGACGCGCCCACCGAGCAAGCAGCAGCGACGGAAGACTCTCCCACCTTAGAAGCTACCGCAACAGAATTCATTTTCCCCACCGATACCCTCGTCCCGGCTGACCCAACCGTGACCCTCCCGCGTGAGGTTGTCGCACGAAGCGGCCCAAATGCGCTTTACGCGCAAGTCGCCAAAGTCGCGTCCAACGTCCCGTTGAAAATCATCGGCTTCAGTGAAGACTTGTCTTGGCTGTTGCTAGAACTGCCAGACGGTCAAGAGGGCTGGATTGCTTTCCTGCCGATTCTGGAAATCACAGGGGACTTGAACAGCGTCCCAACCATCTCTGATGTGCCGACCATCACCCCGCCGCCGACCGTCACCCCGCCGCCGACGGTGACGCCCATCCCGGCCACGGCGACCCCGACTCTGACGGCTACTGACGTTCCAACCAACACACCAGAGCCGACAGCCACATCAACCAGCACCCCAACGGCCACCGACCTCCCAACCAATACCTTGACGCCATCGCCGACGGCCACGTTAACGCCCAGCAGCACGGCGACGGAACTGCCGACCAATACCCCAACCCCGACGCCTGAACCCTTGCTCATCGCCATCGTTGCCGCCCCATCCAATATCCGTGGCGAGCCGCGCATCAATGGGGCTGTCGTGTTCCAAGTTCAGGAAGAAAGCAGTTTCCCCGTCGTCCAGATTGTGGACGATGCTACAGGTGGGACACTAAGGTGGTATGAAGTCGAACTGCCGGACACCAAAGGCGAAACCGGTTTTGTCCGCCAAGACCGCGTGACGCCGGTATTAGAAGTTGAGCCGGGCGTGCAGATTACCCTGACGCCTAGCCCGACCCCGACCTTTGACCCGAATGCTGTACAAGTGCGCTGCACGACCAGCTTTAAGATCGGCGATTTCCGCGTTGTGAACTACAATCCGGGCGTGACCTCGGTTTATCTGCGGGCGCAACCTCGCGGCACAAGCGCGGGCGTACTCTTCCTGAACAACAACACCGGCCTAGATATTATCGGTGGGCCACGCAGCGATGGACGCCAATGCTGGTATCAAGTCATTGTGCGTGGTACTGGCAGCAATGGCTGGGTTGAAGAAGGCTCAATGAGATAGGATGTGATATGAAGGGCGCTGCGCCCTTCATATCACATCCATTTATACGACAACAGAACGCGCTGGAAAATTGTCCGGCGCGTTTTGTTTTATCCTTGATTTCCAAACGTGATAAATCCGCGTTGTAGCGCCACTGCCACTGCAGAGGCACGGTCTACAACCTCCAATTTGGCGTAAATGTGTTTGAGGTGGGTCTTGACCCCCGCCAACATCAGCGCCCGACGGAGTGAAACGAGGATGAAAATATGCGGGAACGGTACGAACAGAAGGATGAATATACTCCATGTAATAGATATCAGAGGACATGGTGGGTTCTCGACACTAATAATCAATGGATTCTCGTAATGGGGAAATCGAAACAAATCCAAACGATCTTTGATCGGGGTTTTAGCATAAAAAACACCCAAATAATCGTTTGGATTTTAAATCATCCCTCCATCAATACCTTCGCCAATTTTGATTATCATGGACAATGCGGGCGTTGTCCCTACGAATCCTCCCATGACGGGTTTTTATTGTAGGGTCACGGCCTGCCGTGTCCGCTGATGATGGATGGTA
>DAOTTP010000006.1:0-4813 GCA_034437835.1 Anaerolineae bacterium
GACCCTCAATCCATGGCTTACCTCTCGCCCATCGAAGAAAATACGCCCGGCGATTTTCACCTCATCAAAAATGAAGCAGGGCAGGTGGTAGGGCTGGAATTCCAGTTCTACGCCATCCCGCCCGGCCAACTTCAAATTGAACTAGAGACCGCGCCGTTTTTGGACACGCCTGCACGCGCTAAGTCGTGATGGGTGAGAAAACCAAGTGTGAATTTTCAAACACCCCCTAAAACGAGGTATCACGTTTTGGTCAGATATTTGTGAATCAACAGCTGGAAATGATGCACGCCGTTCTCGCGTAAGACGCTGAATCGCCCACGGTCATAACTGCGCGAGGTCAGACCCTTCTGCACGATTTCGCAGATTTCGATGTCCTCTTGCTGGATTTCATCGCTGAATTGGATGGTCTGCTGCATCGACTCCCAGCCGGGGCCAGTGCCGGGTTCTTCAAAGTACCACTCAAAAATGGTCAGCGTGCGCTGATGTCCCAACGGCAGGATGATGTTAATGCTGATATTGTCTGGGTAGACGTTGAGCATGACGTTGGGGAAAATCCAATAATATAGCGCGTCGGCCTCGTCATCGGTGCGAATATAGCGGCGATCACGCCCTTGAATCTGCCCCTCTTTGGCGGGGCGGATGGGCGCGTACTGGCTGCTGTGTTCGTCAAAAGTATCGACGCGGTATTGCTCATAATCCAACTCGCGGTACAGCCCCGGATGCGCGATGGGGACGTGATAGCCCTCTAGGTAATTATCGACATACACCTTCCAGTTACAGTCGATCTCATAATCGCGACGCTCAAATGAACGCATCCGCTCGATATTGAAGCCTTTGGCCTTCATCTCATCCGCGATATGACCATAGGCCGTGTCTTTCATGGCGGGCGCGTCTGGGTCAAGATTCACAAACACGAACGGCCCCCACGCCTCGACCTTGACCGGTGGCAGGCAGACCTCCCCCGCTGACCAGTTCTGCACGCCCTCAAATTCCGGGGCGCGTATCAACTTCCCTTCAAGATCATACGTCCAGCCGTGATACATGCACTGGAGCGTCTTACGGTTGCCTTTGGCGTTGGCGACGGTTGCGCCCCGATGGCGGCAGACGTTATAGAAAGCGCGTAATTCGCCTTGCGTGGTGCGCGTGACGACCAACGGCTCACCGACCACCTCACACGCGAAATAATCGCCGGGGCGGGCGACCATATCGACCCGCCCGACGGGTTGCCATGTCTTCCAGAAGATTTTTTCCTTCTCGGCGTCCAAAAAAGCGGGGTCGGTATACCACCGCGACGGGATGGTTTGCGCCGTAGCGAGGTCATGCGACGGGGTGTAATCGGAAAAATCGAGCATAAATAACCCTTTCGTAAAATTGAAATGGGGGATTTGTCGTGTAGGGGCGACTCGCTGGGTCGCCCATATCACGCCGTATATTTTACCCCTTACGCAAAAAATCCAGCAACAGACCGTTCACACGCTCCGGCGCGTCATGTTGTACCCAGTGCGTAGCGTCCTCAATCATGACCAGCTTACCGTCATCGCACATCTCGATACTCGGCTGCGCCATCGACGCGCTGAGGAATTGGTCTTTTGCGCCCCAAATCATCAGAGTCGGCATCGACAAGCGGACGTTGTCTGGGAGCGTAGGCGGCTTCTGGACATAGGCGCGATACCAGTTAATCATGCCGGTCAGAGCGCCCTCATTCCGCCACGCCGCTTTATATTTTTCGAGGTCGGCGTCGGTGAATGTGGTGGGCTTGCCGCTGCGCTTAATCATCGTGGCGGCGGACGAATAATCACCGCGTGACATCATCCACTCTGGCAGGCCGGGGATTTGAAAGCTGAACACATACCAACTTTTCAACAATTGGCTGATATTGCTCCGCAGGGTCTTTTGGAAAACCACCGGATGCGGCACATTCAAAATACTCAGCGTCTGCACGCGCTCTGGGTGAAGAATCGCCAGCGACCACGCGACAATCGCGCCCCAGTCATGCCCGACGATATTGGCGCTAGTATGCCCCATCGCTTCAATCAATCCCACGATGTCATCGACCATCTTGTAAATCACATATTCACCGACAGCTTTGGGCTTGTCGCTCTGATTGTACCCGCGTTGGTCAGGGACGATCACACGATAGCCCGCCGCCGCCAACGCTGGGATTTGATGCTTCCACCCGTACCAAAACTCTGGGAATCCGTGCAGCAAGATGACGGGTTCACCGTCTTTCGGCCCCGCTGTCACGACATGAAGGGTAATCCCATTGACCTTAACGAGTTGGTGTTCAATCAGACTTTCAATGTCAGTCATATTTGTTAGTGTTCCTTTTCCCCTATGTTTAAGCAGACGTAGGTGAGGGCTTGCAGTACACTACTATAGGCGTTTTTTGGGCTGACTGCCCAGTTTTTCCTTCGATTGATTGACATCGGTCTTGGGGAGCGAACTGCCGTAGAGCATCGCCTCATAAAAGGTTTCGTCATAGGCACGGGATTTAATCACCACCGGCATCGGCACGGCATGACCCATGATAATCGCCTGTTGCTTGGTATCCAGCCGCGCCAGAATCTCGCGCAGGCCGCCCGCGCCGCTGATGCCGTTCAGCACCGCCGCGATGTCGCGCTCGTTGTCCAACAGCGCCGTCACCCGCGTCCCGATTTGGCTCATCACCTCTTCGTCAATCCCGCTGGGGCGCTGGTCAACAATCAGAAGCGTCACTTTATACTTGCGTAGCTCGCGGGCGATGATTCCGAAAATCGTCTGGTCGGCAATTCCCGGGTCAAGGAATTTATGCGCCTCTTCGATGGTGATAATCAGGTGCGGCGGCTCCATCGACCTATCCCCCAGCGCCGTCTCGATACGCTTGACGTATTCCTCATGGATGCGCCGCGTGATGTAATTGGCGACGAGGATATAGGCGTCTACCGAGTTGCCATATTCACCGAACTCCATCACCACCGATTTCTTCTGTTCAACCAGCAAATGGACGATTTTTTTCACGCTATCATCCACCGGACTCTCGGTCAAGAATCCCCAGCGCTCGAATCGTTCAAGTCGCCGTTTGAGTCCTTGCAGCGTGCCGGTCATGACCGGGGTCGTCTCAGCCATATCGTCAAAATCGGCCTTCTCGGCGTGAATCAGCCAAGAGACCCAGTTGGTATCGTGGATTTTGTGCAGCGTGAAGGCCGCATCAATCATCGCGTCGGTGAAGTTCATCGTCTCGCGCAGCAGCACGATGTCCTCTGGCACGATGTCCGAAAACGGGATTTTGACGATGAAATCGGGCTTAGAGCCGCGCCGCCGCGCCGATACCTCATCTAGGCTGATGACGATGACATGCTCATTAAACAGTTGCTTTAGACCTTTGGCCGCGCCCGCGCCGGACTCCGTTGTCCCCGCCCAACCGTATTCCGAGTGCATATCGAAAATCAGGCTGACCGCGCCGACTTGCTCACGGCGGCTCATGAATCCGGCCAAGATGATGCGCGTGAGGAAACTCTTACCCGTGCCACTCTTACCGAACACGCCGATAGACCGTTCGGCCAAGCGCCGCAAGTCGATATTGATTTGCGTCTGTTCCAATTCCAGCGGCGCGCCAATATTAAAGTGATGGCCGTCCTCCGCCCCGAATACGTCGTCAACATCCTGTGCGCTGGCGTCTAAAACCGATGTGAAATGGCTGGGGATGGTTTTGACGGGTCTGGCCGTGCCATCGGAGTCAATCATCAGCATAGGCGCAACCGTGACTGTGCCGAACGCAGCCGTGCCGATATACACATCGCGCAAAAACGGGTCGGTGATGTCGGGCGGGTCATTTTGAATAGAGGGGTTGGCCGCCTGTAGCTGCACATCGTTGATGATACAGAAGAAGCGCCGGTTGCCCTTGCCATGCACGACGACATAGCGCCCGACCGCCAAATCTTCCACCGATTGTCCGGCCTCTAGTCGGACGGTCAGCCCTTTGCTCAGGGAGCCGCCGACAATCACGCCGAGACGGTTGTCCGCCGCACCACCCAGCGATTGCTCGCTGCCAAAATTGTATAAATCGAACGTATCGTTAGATGTCATGTCCTCGGCCTGTTTCACTTGAGTCATCTATCACGGTAAAAATCGTGACTATAGTTATGCTTGTAGGGACGATTTTATTTTGCGGGAGAATATCACGCGCTCAAAATCGCCAAGATATGCGCCAGTCGCTTGAGGTCGTTGGTCAGCAGCCGCGCCAATTGACGCCCACAGCGCACGCGATACTCGGTCTGCTCATTTTCTGTGCGACACGCCACGGCGACTCGTAGCGCAATCGCCAGCAGATCATCAGACGGCACTTCGCTGGCCGTCAAGACCAGTCGGAAGAAATCCAATTTCTCGGTGAAGGCGCGGACATGCTCCAACGGCATGACCTCGACCTCGCTCAGGCTCATCGGCGGGCGCGGCGGCAGACTGTGGACGAATCCCCGCCCGTTGTGGAATCCAATATTGAGAACGCTGATTTCTACCGGAATCATGCGATTCTCGCGCTGGTCACGCATGACGTTCGGGTTGACCGACTCGGCCATGACCAATTCACTGACCATCAAATCGTCTTTAATCTCCACCGCCGACACCAACCCGACCACCCATTGGTTTGGATCGTTCGCCACCGGGACCCAGACGAACGCCCCAAAATCGTGCGACGCGCCGATGCGGGTCGAATGTGTGCCGCAGCTAAACCCGCGTGTGCTGGCGCGTAAAACCCGCCCGACAATATCATCCATCGTCCATACCACCCCATAGTTATCTATTTAGAGATATATCCGAAAATATGTTCGGTGTCAAA
>DAOTTP010000007.1:0-9277 GCA_034437835.1 Anaerolineae bacterium
GAACGCCCGAATCGGCACACAGGCCGACGCCTCAATCACCGGAATAGACTCGCCCACGGTATTGGTGATGGCTTCTAGTAGCGCTTCTTCAAAATTCGCGCCGACCACGAACACCACATTAGCCTCAGCCAAGACGCGCAAATCCTGCGCCGACGGTTCATAACTGTGCGGATCTGCGCCGACGGGGATTAAGCTTGTAACTTGCACATTGTTTAGCCCGACGTTTTTCACCACATCGGCCAAAATCGAAAAGCTGGCGACCACTTTCAAGGGTTCAGCCTGAGCATGAGCCATGCCAAAGACGCCACTGAGGGCGGGCAAAATCGCCAAGACGGATAAAAATCGCTTCACGTTGGTTCTCCAATTGAGACTTACTATCATTTACGTAGTCTAATCCCATCTTATTACCCGCGTCAAGGCGTGATTCTCTGCTTGATGAGGACGCCGCCGCCGCATCGCGCCTTACCTTACCTTGACGCCTTGCCGTGTTCCCACTACAATTGCCCGCACTTGTCCCACGGGGAGCCAAGTTGATTCGGCATGTTTGAAGGTCTTTCCAAACGCCTGCAAGAGACGTTTGATCGTCTCGGCAAGGGCGGCACAATCACAGAAGAAAACCTCAACACCGTTATGCGCGATGTGCGTATGGCGTTGCTTGAGGCGGACGTGGCATTGCCTATCGTCAAAGACTTTGTGAACCGCGTGCGCGAGCGCGCCATCGGTTCAGAAGTCCATAAGGCGTTGCGTCCGGCTCAACAGGTCGTCAAGATTGTTCATGACGAACTGACCACCACACTTGGCGAACCGGGTCGCTTGAACTTCATGAGCGGCAGTAAGCCCCATGTGATTATGTTGATCGGGCTTCAGGGGTCGGGTAAAACCACCACCGTCGCCAAGCTTGCGACCTATCTGCGGCGTGAAGGCAAGCAGCCCTTTTTGGTGGCGTGCGATACCTACCGCCCCGCCGCCGTGGAACAGCTTAAAACGCTGGGCAAGCAGATCAACGTCCCCGTCTATGACGAGGGAACCAGTGCCAAGCCAGTAGACATCGCCAAGCGCGGCGTCGAAGCGGCCAAACAAGCCAACGCCTCTGTCGTGATTATCGACACGGCGGGCCGCTTGCAGATTGACGACCAACTCATGGCTGAGTTGGTAGAAATCAAGCGGCGCACCAACCCGTCCGAGGTCTTACTGGTCGCGGACGCTATGACGGGTCAAGAAGCGGTGAACATCGCGACGGGGTTCAATAACCGCGTCGGAATCACCGGCCTGATCCTCACCAAGATTGACGGTGACGCACGCGGCGGCGCAGCGATTTCGATGCGCGCAGTCACCAATGTCCCGATTAAATTCCTCGGCACGTCGGAAAAAATCGACGGGTTCGAGGTGTTCCACCCGGATCGTCTGGTAGACCGTATCCTCGGCATGGGCGATATGCTATCGCTGATCGAAAAGGCCGAGGAACATTTCGACGAGGCCGAGGCCATCAAGCTGCAAGATAAGCTGATGAAGAATCAGTTCACCTTGCAAGACTTCTTGGAGCAACTCAAGCGCATCCGCAAGATGGGGCCGATTGCCCAAATCATGGGCATGATCCCCGGCGTCAGCAAGATGCAAATGTCCGGCCAGCTTAATGAGCAGGACATGGAAAAGCGACTCAGCCGAGTCGAGGCGATCATCAATTCGATGACGCACAAAGAACGCAACAACCCCAAAGTCTTGAACGCGAGTCGACGGAAACGCATCGCGGCAGGTTCAGGGGTACAGGTGCGGGATGTGAACGAAGTCCTCAAACAATTCCAGCAGATGCAGGATATGATGGGGCAACTTCGTAATGGCAAATTCCCCAAGATTCCGGGGATGCCCAATCTATTTGGATGACACGCGGTAACTATCTACCGCGAGTGAACATCTCTACTAAGGAGCAGTATCTAGCATGGTAAAAATTCGGTTTCAGCGGGTGGGTTCCAAGCGGCAAGCGTCATACCGTTTGGTTGTGATGGATCAACGTGCAGCGCGTGGCGCAGCCGTCATCGAGACCATCGGCTTTCACAACCCCCGCACCCGTCCCAGCACGGACAATGTTGATTTCGCCCGCGCCCTGTATTGGTTGAGCGTCGGCGCACAGCCCACCGAAGCCGCCCAGAGCGTCCTCAAGCGCACTGGCACGACTGCATTGTTGGAGCGTCACCGTAAGGGTGAAACCATCGAAGCGTTGGCCGTTGAAGCCACCGCTGTGAAGGCCGCTGCCAAGCCAGTTGACCCGCGCACCAGCTACCCGTCACCCATCTCCAAGGGTGGGGCGTAAGCGCGTCAGTCCTCTTTTTGACCGCCCCGCGAGGGCAGACCGTGTCGGTCAGCCCTCGCGTTTTTGGATTCTTAAACCCTCATGGATGAACAACTGGTTCGCTACATCGCCGAGTCCTTGGTCGAGAAGCCCGAAGCCGTACAGGTACGCCGTAAAGAAATGCGCGATACCGTCAAGGTCATGCTGAAGGTCGCCCCAGAAGATATGGGGCGCGTCATCGGCAAGCAAGGGCGCATCGCCAACGCCGTCCGTACCTTGCTGCGGGTCGTCTCTGAGGATAAGAACATCCTCCTCGAAATCGACTAGAGACCCGAAACAAACATGGCAAAACGTCTTCAACCGAAATACCTCCAGCTTGGCGACATCCTGCGCCCTCACGGGATTGGCGGGGAGTTGCGCGTCCGCGTATTGACCGACTACCCGGAACGCATCCCCAAGCTCAAGAATGTCTATTTGGGTGGCACACCCACCGACCCCAAGCCTAAGCCCTATACCATCACCCGCGTCCGGTTTGACCGGCAATACGCGCTCATCACATTAGACGGGGTGGATGGTCGTGATGCAGCCGATATGTTGCGTGGCCTCGCGCTGATGGTCGCCATCGAGGACGCCGTACCATTGGAAGAGGGCGAAGTCTATCTATTCCAGTTGATTGGGATGCGCGTCGTGCTTGAGGATGGTAAAGACCTCGGCGAGATTATCGACATCGCAGAGACCGGCGGCAACGATAATTACATCGTCAAAAGCGCGGACTTGGGCGATTTCGCCATCCCCGCCATCCCCCAAGTCGTCCTCAAGA
Source organism: Anaerolineae bacterium (assembly GCA_034437835.1). Classification (GTDB taxonomy): domain Bacteria; phylum Chloroflexota; class Anaerolineae; order Aggregatilineales; family Phototrophicaceae; genus Flexicrinis. The sequence goes on from DAOTTP010000007.1 coordinate 3,108, forward strand.
TTGACACCGAGAAGCAACACATTATCATCCGCGTGATGGAAGGGTTGCTGCCTGAAAAGAGGCCGCGCCTCCGCAAGCGGGACTATCAAACCCCGAAAGAATAGGTAGTGACGACGGATGAACGCGCCTACTGGTTGGGGTTCAGCCGCGTCCCCGGTATCGGGCGTGCGGCGCTGGACAAGCTGCGCGGCGCGTTCGCGTCACTGTCTGAGGCGTGGGACGCCCCATATTCACGCCTGCGCGACGCCGGTCTAAACGACTACGCCGCCAAGAGCCTGAGCGATACTCGCGCCAAACTTGACCTCAACGCGGAACTGCGCCGACTCGAGTCGCTCGATACCCGCTTCATCACCTTCATAGACCCCGATTATCCCACGCTATTGCGCCCGATACGCGCCGCGCCGCCGGTTTTGTATGTGCGCGGCAACCTCTCACAGGTGGATGATAGGGCTTTAGCGGTGGTCGGCACGCGCAAAGCAACCCGTTACGGGCGGGATATGACCCAGCAATTTTGCGGCGCACTCGCCCATGCTGGCGTGACCATCATCAGCGGCCTCGCATTGGGCATTGATGCCGCCGCGCATACTGCCGCCCTCAACGCGGGTGGGCGCACGATTGGCGTGCTGGGCTGTGGGATTGATGTGGTCTACCCACGCGAAAATGCGGCGCTGTTCAAGCGAATCATCGAAAGCGAACACGGTGCGCTCATCACGCAATTTCCGCCGGGAACACGCCCTGATGGCACAAATTTCCCGCGCCGAAACGCCGTTATGAGCGGGTTGGCGTTGGGTACTCTGGTCGTCGAAGCGCCCACCGGCAGCGGGTCATTGCATACCGTCAACGCCGCGCTCGATCAAGGCCGTGATGTGTTCGTCGTGCCGCACAGCCTTCAAAATATGATGGGGACGGCCTGTAATCTGCTGATTCAAGACGGCGCAAAATTGGTGATTGACGCCCGCGACATCTTGGACGAACTCAATATCTCGGCGGAAATCCTCACGACGCGCACCCAAACCGAGCGCATCGCGCCGGGGTCGCCGCAAGAGGCACAAGTCATGGCTCACCTGACCGACGCCCCTATTCATGTCGATGAACTTGCCCGCGCAATCGGCATGGCAATCCCCGAATTGAGCATGACTCTGACCTTATTAGAATTAAAAGGGCTTGCACAACGGGTGGCCCCCATGCAATATTGCTTACTGTAGCGATTAGCAAGGGTTCGACCAATCACGATGAAACATTATTACGCGATGATTCTGGCGGGTGGCGGCGGCACGCGCTTATGGCCCCTCAGCCGTAAGAACACACCAAAGCAAACGTTGGCACTGACCGAAGAACGTTCGATGTTCCGCATCGCCATAGACCGGCTCGCGCCGCTGTTCCCGCCTGAGCATATTTTCGTGGTCAGCGGGCCGCGCATGACCCCTTCTCTGCGCGCCGATGCGTTGAACATCCCCAGTGAGAATTTCATCGTTGAGCCTTATGCCCGTGACAATGCCGCAGCGGTTGGTCTGGGGATGGCGGCCATCGCCGCCCATGACCCAGACGCCACGGTGGTCTTATTGACGGCAGACCATCACATCGCCGCGCCGGAAAAATTTCAGGCCAGCCTACGTGCTGCCTATGATATCGCTCAAGACGGTCACATCGTCACGCTAGGGATTGAACCGACCTACCCCTCAACCGGCTTCGGGTATATCCACCGAGGTGAGCCGTTAAAAGAGGTCAACGGCTTTCAGGTGTATCATGCTCAAGGGTTTAAGGAAAAACCAAATTACGAGATGGCCCTTCATTTCTTAGCCGATGGCTCGTACAGTTGGAACTCCGGCATGTTCATCTGGCGTATTAGTAAGGCCATGCAGGAGTTCGAGCGTCAGCAACCAGAGATGCACAAACTGATGTTGGAGCTTCAACAAGCCTTTGCCGACACCGAAGATGATGTCGTCCTCGGACGGGTATGGGACAAAATGCCGCGCAAGTCCATCGACTACGCTATTATGGAAGGCGCAACCGATGTCGCGGTCATCCCGGTCAATATCGGGTGGAGCGATGTCGGCAGTTGGTCATCGCTGTATGAAGTCCTCAAAACGGATGAACAAGGCAACGGGGTGCGCGGAAGCGCTCAAACCCTGCTGATAGATACCACGCAAACCTTAGTGTTTAGCGATAAACTGACCGTGACCATCGGCCTTGATGGTATCGTGATTGTCGATACCCCCGACGCCTTATTGGTCTGTCACCGCGATAATGCCCAAGACATCCGTAAAGTGGTTGAACATCTGAAAGCCACCGGACAAGACAAATACCTCTAAATCAGACACACGGGATCACATGGAAGCCTACTGCTTTAAGTGCAAGACCAAGCGGGAGATGGTGAACGCCACCCCGATCTATATGGAAAACGGCTCACCTGCCACCACTGGGACGTGTTCGGTGTGCGGCGGTAAGCTGTTTAAGATGGGGTCGAGCGAAGCGCACGCCTCCATTGAGAAGCCCACCCCGGCTGATAAGTCCGCCGCCAAGAAACCGGCGGCCAAAAAAGCCACAGCCGCAAAGTCCAAGACTGGCGCAGCGGCCAAAAAGACGGCGGCCAGCAAGACCGGCGCGAAATCTACGGCGGCCAAAAAGACTAAAGCCGCCGCCTCAAAGACCGCCAAGTCTGACGATGAAAAATCGACCAGCGCCGCCGCCAAAAAATCAACGACGGTTGCTAAGACGACCAAAACTGCTGGTACAGCCAAAAAGACCGCTGCAAAAGGCAAAACCACCGCGTCGAAATCTAAGGCGAAGTCATCCGAGCCGGTGCGCCGTAGCGGTAAACTGGTGATCGTCGAATCCCCCGCCAAAGCCATCAGCGTTGGGCGCTATCTCGGCGCGGGCTATACGGTCAAGGCGTCCAAAGGTCATATCCGCGACCTGTACAAGAGTAAATTGTCGGTTGACCTCGAAAACAATTTCACGCCGACCTATACCGTCCCCAATGACAAAAAGGCGACGGTCAACGAACTCCGTAAGGCCGCCGAATCCGCGACTGAAATCTTCCTTGCCACCGACCCTGACCGCGAGGGTGAGGCCATCGCTTGGCACTTGATTCACGCCGCCGGGATGGACGAGAGCCGCATCAAGCGCGTTGTCTTCCACGAAATCACCGAACCCGCCGTTAAAGAGGCGTTCTCGCACCCGCGTGATGTCGATATGTCGCTGGTCAACGCCCAACAAGCCCGCCGCATCCTAGACCGCATTGTGGGCTATCAAGTCTCAGAATTACTGTGGTCAAAAGTGCGCGGACGCCTATCAGCGGGTCGCGTGCAGAGCATCGCCCTCCGGCTGGTGGTAGACCGTGAACGCGAAATTGAGGCATTTAACCCGCGTGAATACTGGACGCTGGACGCCGACCTCAAGAAGCAGACCGGCATCCAACGCCCGTTCAACGCCCGCCTCGCCAAAATCAACGGTGAAGATCCTGAACTCGATTCCGAGGCCAAAATCAAGCCGCATCTAGACATCCTAGAGCGCAGTACGTTCACCGTCAACGATGTGTCGAAGGGTCAGATGCAGCGCAAGCCCGCCGCGCCGTTCACGACCAGCACCTTGCAACAAGAGGCCTCGCGCCGCTTAGGGTTTAACGCCCGCCGCACCATGAGCGCCGCCCAACAGTTATATGAAGGTATCGACCTCGGCGCACAAGGGACAGTCGGCCTCATCACCTATATGCGTACCGACAGCATGAACGTCAGCCTGCAAGCCCAGACCGACGCCCGCGCTTATATCGTCAAGCGCTATAGCAAAGACCACATCCCCGCCAAACCGACGGTTTATAAGACCAAAGCCAAAGGCGCACAAGAAGCGCATGAGGCCGTCCGTCCCACCGATGTCGAGCGTGAGCCGAACAAGGTTAAATCCGCCCTGAGTAGCGACCAATTCAAGCTGTATAAGCTGATTTGGGAGCGCTTCGTGTCTAGCCAGATGAGCAACGCGATTTACGACACGCTCAAAGTCGAAATTAAGGCTGGCCTGACCGCCAAAGACCAGCCGTATCTGTTCCGCGCCAGCAACCGCCAATTGGCCTTCGCCGGATTCCTCGCGGTGTATGAGGAAGGCAAGGACGATGAGGCCGCCGATGGTGACGAGGGGCGCGTGATTCCGCCGTTGGTCGCCAAAGAGCCGTTGGACTTGTTGCGCCTAGACCCCGCACAACACTTCACCGAGCCGCCGCCGCGCTACACCGAGGCGACACTGGTCAAATCATTGGAAGAACACGGCATCGGGCGACCCAGCACGTATGCGCCGACCATGGGCGTGATTCAAGACCGTGATTATGTCGAAGTGGTCAATAAGCGCATGATCCCCACCGACATCGGCAAGGTGGTCAACGACCTACTGGTCGAGTATTTCCCAGATGTGATGGATTACTCGTTCACCGCCCGCATGGAAGACGAACTCGACAGCGTGGCCGAGGGCGAGATCGAATGGCAGCCGGTTTTGGCCTCATTTTATGGCCGATTCGCGCCGCAACTTGAGAACGCTAAGGCCGCCATGCCCCGCGCCCAGCCCGTCGAGAAAGTTGGGCGGATTTGCCCGACTTGTACCACCGGCGACCTGATTATCAAGCACGGGCGCTATGGTAAATTCATCGGGTGCAGCAATTACCCAGAGTGCAAGCACACCGAGCCATATCTGGAGCGGACCGGCGTGGTCTGCGCCAAGTGTGGCGAAACGGATGGGGGTGAATTGTTGGCGCGTAAAACCCGCACGGGCCGGACATTTTTCGGCTGTTCGCGCTACCCGGACTGTGACTATACGGCGTGGCGTCTGCCTAAGCCGGTCAAGGCTGGCCCGGTCGCGATTGATGACGACATCGAGGACACCCCAGAGCGCCCCGCCCGCCGCCGCACGGGGTGAAAACCTCACCCCCTAGCCCCCTCTCCCTGAGCCAATTAAGAATCCATCTCGCGCACAAAAAGCCTCGGCTCATGTTCAGACTGTGTGAAATGACTACCAATGTAGGGACGCCCTTCTGGGCGTCCGCCACCTCTGTTATGAAAACGGACGGCAAGAATGCCGTCCCTACACCACTCGATTTGAACATGAACCAAAGCCCCTCTCCTAGCGAGAGGGGTTGGGGTGAGGTTTGCTGAAACGAGGCAAAACCGCCAAAAATTCGCCGCTATCGCGGAAAAATTTGGTGGGGGGCTACGCCCCCCACACCCCCCATCCAGAAAAGCAGAAAAGCAGAAATCAGAAAATCAGAACTATTAAGAGAGGGCGCAGCGAAATCCGATATTGACGTTGTAGCTATCGGGTGCGCTGTAGTTGCGATACGCCGCCCGCAGGTAGTTATCGTTATTGTACCACGACCCACCCCGCAGGACGCGCACATCCGTTCTATTACCGCTATCCGCCTCACGCCCATCTGTCGCTACATCCGGATAGGGTTTGTAGAGACTGCTCATCCACTCCCACACATTACCCGATAAGTCTAACGCGCCCACCCAACTTGCGCCATTCGGCTTGCTGCCGACATCCGCCGTTTGCCTGTTAGAATTTTCACTGTAAACCACGTTATCGCCGATAAACGCATCACCCCACGGATACACCAATCCGTCTGGCCCACGGGCGGCAAATTCCCACTCGGCCTCGGTGGGCAAGCGCCCATCGCGTGCCTCACAATAGGCGTTGGCTTCAAACCATGTAATCCGTTCAATAGGCCGGTTATCGCCCGTGAAAGAATTGGCATTGGCTTTTACGCCCTCTTTAGTCGTGAATTGAAGTTGTGTCACCTCGGTTTTGTCTAACCAAAACGGTTTTTCAATGCACTGGCCATGAATGGGTTGCTGACCACTATAACTATCGCCGCCCATCATAAAACAGCCTGCTGGCACATACACCATCAGCACCCCATCTATTTCCTGTTCTACCGGCATCCAATCGGCGTTGGCGGTGATTCCCGCCTCCGCAAACGCAACCAGTGTTTGCGTCGCATTGGGCGTGGGGGTATGGGTCGGCGTCAAAGTGTTGGTTGGCGTGTAAGTCGCGGTAAAAGTCGGTGTGAGCGTTGGGGTGCGGGTGTTGGTGTTGGTAAACGTCGGGGTTGGGGTATTCGTCCAACTGTCAATCCATGCCTGAGTCGCGGTCTGGGCTTGTTGGGTACGATACGCCTCGATGCTGGC
>DAOTTP010000008.1:0-1960 GCA_034437835.1 Anaerolineae bacterium
GCTATCCCGTCCACAAATTCGGCGCTGCTGTTACTGAATAACACGGGAAACATCAATTTTGTCGGCAGCTCGGTGAGCAGTTTCACTGGCGGCTACGTGCTGAATGTGAACGGCAACAGCGGCATAATTTCGCTCGACAGCACCAGTGACCTGAGCAGCGCCAACACACGCGGCCTGACTATTCAGTCGCAGACCGCGACAAGCGTCGTCCTCTTGGCTGGCGTGGATTTGAATGGCGGTATGGCGGGGGAACCACTGGTTCGTTTGCAAAGCAACAATGCCGCTTCCCTAATCATTTTTGCTGAAGGGGTCTTAGCAGATGCCACTACCGCTGATTCACAGGCCTTTAATCACGACGGCGGTCAACTCAAGATTGCGGGGACAAACAGCGTCTTAACCTCCGCTGATGGCGCCGTAATTGAGTTGCAAGGCACTGAACTGACCCAAGATGCAACATTTGCCAGTTTGTCCTCAACCAGCAGCAATGTACATGGTATCTCGATTGTCAATCCCGTGGGCGTAAGGGACATCCTCGTAAGCGGCACAACCACCATCAGCAGCCCGACCACTGAAGCCATCCGCGTCACTAGCACAGCGGCCAGCGGTTTCATGTTGCAGATGGCGACGCTCACGTCGTCCGGCGGGACGGTGGGTATTCAAGTCACGAATGCCCGCGTGGATGTGACCACCGATACCAGCACCCTCACGACCAGCGCAGGGCCGGCAGTGCTTTGCACGACGGGGACGACCAATTTGGCGTTTATGACATTGACCGCTGCTGGCGGGGCAAATGGCGCGTCATTTGATGGGTGCCGCGGCACGGTAACGGCTATGTTTGGTACGCTCAATTCGACGGCGGGCGCAAGCAATCACATCGTCAACCTCGTGAACACATCAGGCACAAACGCCGTGAACTTCACCTATGGCGGCACCCTGAATAAGACCACCGCTGGCGCAGCGGTGTATATCGTCGGCTTAACCGGAGGTTCAGGTGCGGCGACCTTCAACGGCAGCGTTACCGGCACCAATGCCAGCAGCGGCGTGAATATCACGAGTACAACCCGTCCTGTGACTTTTAGCACCTTGACCTTGGGGACAAGCGGCGCTCGTTTTGGCGTCACACCCGTCACACTCGCGGGCAATAATGGCGCGGTTGACCTCGGTGTGTTCACCAGCTATACCAACGGCGCTGAAGCCCTCAGCATCGCCTATGCCAACAGCAGCCCGGGGTTGGTCACCACTGACGCGGGCAGCCTGTTGGATGCAGGTGGCTCAGTGGCCGCGTTGACCGTCACCCATAGCACCTTGCAAGGGTTGAACCTAAACTTCGCCACGATTACTGCGAGTGGGGGCGGTTCATACGCGGTCAACATCACCCGCAGTAGCGGCAGCATCACCGTGACGGGGCTGACCAACATCGGCGCAAAGACCACCGCTGGCATTCAAATCACCAATTCCAGCGTTGTCGCCAGTTTCAAGCAGGTGAACATCAATAGCGCGGCGGACGGCATCAAGCTGGCGAACAACACGGGCAGCTTCACCATCGTCGGTGACGGTGACTTTGTTAACATCGGCACCAATGGCGCGGGCGGGACATTCACCAGCCTGACCGACAACGCCTTTGACCTCAACAATGTCGCGAACCTTCAAGTTACAGACATCACCATCACTGGCACAGGCGGTCACGGTGTGACCGGGACGAGCGTCAACGGAACGACCATCTTCTCGAACGTCGATATGACCAATATCGGCAACGCCAATGATGAGCATGTCTTCAACTTCCAACAAGGCGCGATATCGGGCGCCCAAGTCAGTGGCACGCTCAACATCAACAGTAGTAACATCACCAACTTCACCGAAACCGGCCTGTACTTGGAGAATTTCGCCGGTGCGCTGATCTTGCGGTTTACGGACAACGTCCTCACGAACAACATCACCACCACCGCGTGCAGCGGCGGCA
>DAOTTP010000009.1:0-18935 GCA_034437835.1 Anaerolineae bacterium
AACGGAGGGCAATCTCATGTGCCGCAATATCAAAACCTTGTTCAATTTCGCGCCGTCGGTCAATGACGATGAGATTCAGTCCGCCGCGTTGCAATTCGTGCGAAAAATCAGCGGATTCAACAAACCGTCAAAGGCCAATGAAGCGGCGTTTCTCGCAGCCGTTGATGCGATAGCGGCGGCCTCGCGGGAGTTACTCAGTTCGCTAGCGACGAACGCCCCGCCCAAAGACCGCACCGAAGAAGCGGCGAAGGCAAAAGTTCGTAGCGTGCGGCGATTCGCCTAAGACGGATAAGCACAGAATATTTACCACTGAGAACGTAGAGATCGCAGAGAAAATCTATAAATATTTCGGCTCATGTTCATACCAAAGTAGGGACGGCATTCTTGCCGTCCGTTTTCGGAACAGGCGGTGGACGCCTAGAAGAGCGTCCCTACCGTCTGAACATGAGCCTAATTTTTATGGCTTAGCCCAGCAATTCGCGCAACTTGGCCGCCAATTCGTTACGCGCCACGCTGACCTCTACGGCGTCACGCAACCGCTTGAGTTTGACCGTCCCCGCCGCCAATTCTTCTGGCCCAGCGATGACGACCACCGGCACGCCGCGCTTATCAGCTAAGGCGAATTGCTGACCGAGTTTCTTGTCTTGCAAGATGAGTTCGGTAGGGATGCCCGCCGCCCGCAGTTCCGCCGCAATTGCGGTGGACTCGGCGCGAGTCTCTGGGCTGAATACTGTCACCAGCGCCTTGACCACCGTCCCGCCGATGCCCTCTGGGTACAGATTAAGCTCGTCCATCACGTCAATGATGCGCTCAATCCCCAAGCTGACGCCGGTGGTGGGTAAACTTTCCTTGCGGAATAGGCCAATCAACCCGTCATAGCGCCCGCCGCCGCTGACGCTGCCCATATTGGCTTGCGTGATGACCGTCTCGAAAATCGGCCCCGTGTAATAGCTCAGGCCGCGCACCATCGTGAAGTCATAATCGAGGTTTTCAGACGGGACTCCGGCGTTGTTCAGATAAGCCGATAGGTCGCGGAGTTCTTGCACCCCGGCGGCGGCTTCTGGCAGGTGTCCCATCACGTCTTCGATAACGCCGAGCTTATCCGCCCCGGGGTCGGTCTGCACCAGCAGCGCCATGATGCGGTCAACGGCTTGAGCGTTTACGCCGCGCTGAATCATCTCATCGCGCACGCCGTCCGCGCCGATTTTGTCAAACTTATCGACGCTGCGGTACAGGTCGGAAAGTTGTTGGCCTTCTACGCCCGCGAACTGCCCCATCGCGGTGAGCAATTTGCGGTTGTTGACCTTGACCTGAAAGCCAGTGAATCCGAGTCGGCGTAATGCCGTCGTGACCACGCCAATCACCTCGGCGTCGGCGGCCATGCCCTCTACGCCCACGATGTCTACGTCACATTGATAGAACTCACGGTAACGGCCTCGTTGCGGGCGCTCGGCACGCCAGACCGGTGAGAGTTGATAGCGCTTGAACGGGAAGGTCAGGACGTTTTCGTGCTGACCAATCACCCGCGCCAGCGGCACGGTCAGGTCATAGCGGAGCGCGAGTTCTTCTTTACCGCCGGGGTGCTGGGCGTTGAAGATGAGTTTTTCGGCGTCTTCGCCATATTTGCCCATCAGAGTTTCGCGCAGTTCCATGACCGGAGTCGAAAGCGGCTCGAACCCGTACAGGTGAAAGACCTCACGGACGATTCCGAACACATAATCGCGCTTAATCATCTCGGCGGGGAGGAAATCGCGCATCCCTTTGGGTAGGCGCGGTTGAATACGGACTTGGCTCACGGGAGAGTCTCCAGTTGGCTGTTTGCGGTCTACAGGAACATCAAGCGGGCGGACGGTCTGAATATACGACGGGGCGTGCGAATCGTGTAGAGCCTTAGTTAAGAGGTTTGATGTCGCAAAAACGGGGGAGTGAGCGGAGTAATCATAAATCACAGTGTAGCGCGATGTGCTATGGACGGTAAACCCCAAATTTTGGTTGAGGTTGAATCCGTTTACGAATCCGCCCGTCACAGAAATTCTGTCACGGGCGGATATAGTGCGGCGATACGGGGCGGCTTATTCTTCCGGCTGCTCTGCCGTACTGTCTGGCGGCAATTCCAGCGGGACGGCGTTCCCGCCGACCTCATCTACTGTGTCGTTCAAGTCGGCGTTCGGAATGATGGCATCGAACGGCTTGAATTTCAGCAGGCGGCCTTTGTTGATGTCGGTGACATAGACGAACCCGTTGTTATCAACTGCGATGCCGCCGACGGCTGAGAACTCGTTCAAGCCGGGGTTTTCGGTGTTCAGGCTCCCGAACGCGCCGACGCACGTCCCGCCTTGTAAGTCATAGACCAGCACGCGCCCGCCTTCGGGGTCGCCGACATATAACAGGCCGCGTGTATCATCCACCGCCATATAGGGGCGATTGACCGGCTCGCCGTACCATGCGCGGACGGGGTAATTGGCAAGCCATGTGCCGTCGAGGGCGAACACCGCGATGCGGCGATTCCACGTATCGGCTACGAATAAACGGCCATCCGCTGTGACGGCTAGGCCAGTTGGCTCGTCAAGCTGACCCGGCGCGCTGCCGCCGCTGCCGATGTCACGCAGCCAGACGCCAGCGGAGTCATATACGCGCACGCGCTTGTTGCCGGTGTCCGAGATGTAGACATTGCCAGCGGCGTCGATGGCGATGTCACGCGGCCCCCAGAAGCCGTCCGTCGGCTCTTGCGGCGCGTCAATACCTTGTGCCAGCGGCGACCCCCATGACCCCAGCGGTTGCCAGTCTGCCGTGAAGTGGCGGATTTTATAGTTCCATGTATCGACCACGTACAGCGTGCCATCCGGCGCGACGCGGATGCTGTGCGGGCGCTCAAAGAACGCGCCAACCTTCTGGCCCGTGCCACGCTCGCCGGTGCTATTGATATATTCGCCGGTGTTTTGGAACGTACTGATGCGGAAACCTTGATCTTCGGCTACATAGACGCGGCCTTCGTTGTCCACATCTATTCCGACTGGGATCGCCATTGCGCCGCCCAACGCCGAGGTATCGAACAGGGTCTCGGCGGGATAATCTTGCCAGTTGGCGACGCACGCGCTGACCTCGGTGACATCAATCGGGTTGGTCACGCTACCGTCGCCCGTGCCATACGGCCAGATTTGCGCTACGTAATCCTTGCGGACGTACATATAGAAATTCTCGCTGACCGGCCATTTGTTGGGGGTGAATTCTTTATTGGTGGCCTCGCCATAGAGCGTATAGTCCTTGTCCCACCAAATCTCGAAAATGGCGCGGCGCAGACGCCCGGAATCGACGTTCGGCGCGTTGGGGTCTTCGGTCAAGGCGAACAGGTCAATCACCCGTGCGGCATCGAGGTAGAAATATTCCTGCATCGGCCACCACATGCGCTTATAGTCAAAGCGCTGATAGCGGTCTTCCAATAGTGGTTCGACCACATTGACGTTGCTTTCGCCGATGAGGATGATGTTGGCCTGATCCATTTGCTGGAGGGTCGGGTTTTCGCCCATATAAATCGCGTCGGTGAAGTGGCGGAAGTACCATACCCCCGGCCAACTCAATTTATTGTCATAGGCGAACTTGACGCGCATCCCGTCGGTGGTGCGGCGGCTGAAATCCTCAATCAATTTGAGGACAGTTTTGGTATTGGGGGTGGCGTGGGCATAGACCAAGAATTCGGTGGCGTCATCGTAGTTGATGAAGGCCGCTTGCCACGCTGACCGGAAGGTGACGAGTCCGAGCAAGCCGAAAACCGCTACGGTATACATCTGGCGGATATGTCGCGGGCTGGTACGCCGCCGCACCCATTCAACGCCCCACGCGCACCCGACAGCGACGATAACCGCGCCGAGGAAATTATAGGTATAGGTGAGTTGGTATTGTTCGACGCCCCTGAACGGTTGTTCTTCGGTCAGATACCCGGCCAAAACGCGGACAACCGCCCCTAATCCCAGCGGGAAAATCAGCAACAATACCCAGCCGCGTGTTTTGAAGGTCGCCCAGTCGATTTTCTGGATGATGCGCCCGAAGTACCAGCCGGTAATTAGGATCATGGGGTAGGTCATGTGCGTGCCGAGCCACGGCATTTTTTCACCGGCCAGCGTCAGCGCAATCATGATGAGCAGCGCCCAGAAACTGATGAACATCAGCACGGGGACATCGCTTAGGTTTTGACGGGCGTTCAAGCGGATGCGTACACGGTCAGCCCGTTCACGCAAGGCGGGCGAATCGGGGTCTTCAACCATGATTTCAGTACCGTCTTCCCCGATTATTGGGACGAAGGCGGTTTTTTGCTTCTCCAACGATTCGGCCTCATCCAGCAGCACATAGGTCGCACGGCGACGACGCCAGAAGATGTGCAGGCCGGTCAAGCTGGCGGCTACCGTGCCGATGATGGGCAAGAATTCGTACATCGGCATGACGATGAGGAAGTAATAATACTGTGGCTGGCTGCCGCGACGTTCGCTCTGTTGCTCCATCCAATATTGCAGGCTGTAGACCATGCCAGAGGCCAACCCCTGAATGTTGGTAAAGACCGTGGTATAGAAGAAAGCGAACAAGCTGTGGAAAATCAGCCAGCACACGATATAGCGTTGCCAATTCCATAATAGGCCAGCGACTGTCGCTAAGGTGAACAACGGCAGCCAGCACAAGAATCCGACCACGAATCGCCCGATTTCAACCGCCCCCACCACCGGCATAATCCCAGAGACTCCGCTGAAGTTCGACCCCAGCGCCGCGAAGTCATCTGGCGTGCCACCAGAGCCAATGATGAAAATGGCCGTCAGCCACGGCAAGACCAGCGCCCCCATCACAATCAGGACATCAAACTCTGGGAACTGATACAGCCAATCCCACCACCCACGGCGGCGGGCATAGACCAAGAACGGGATTAACACGCCGGCCATCACCCACGGGATGAGGATGAATATCCAGCGCAAGCCGCCCGCGACCACGCCCGCTTCACCAGAGAGTGTCGGGTCTAATGGCGCAGCTGTCGAGAGGTCGCTAGAACTGAATCGACTGCGTTCTTCGACCACGATTAAGGCGATGAGTACGAGGAGCGCGACGACAATCATAATCGCCACATCGCGCCACGGGATGCTGCTCAAGCGGCGACGGAATGCCCACGCCGCCGTCCCAAATATGCCCGCGAAAATTGTGATGAAGGCCAACAGCGTCCATATCCAAAAACTGGCCGCTTCGTTGGTTTTTACAATCCCAGCGAGGACATCTTCTGCTGGTGGGAAAACCCGGTCAAGCGGGATGATGGCGAGGATGCTGTACATCGGAATCGCCATGACCGTGCCGACCAGAATCGACATCATTAGGCTATGGAACAGCGGTTTGCCGGGGACGTTCTTCCATGTTTGCAGCATCCGCACGAGCCAGAAAATCGTGAAGAACAGGCCGAAAGCGGCGATATACATAAACGCCGTCTCTTTGCTGCCCAAGTTCCACAGCATGGACGCCGACAGGATATAGAGCCACCGAGGTTTTCGCCTGAGATGCTCTGGCCCTGCAAGGTACATTAAAATTGACCACGCCATGAGGGCTGTCGCTATAATCGCTGGCGTGTCCTCGCGGATATATCGGTTATAGAAGAGCAGCAGTGGCGAGGCAAGCACCATCAGCACCGCCAGCAGCGCCCCCCACTTGCCCAACCAGCGGCGGAACAGCAGCGGCGTAAAGACCATCCCGACGCCCAACAGCGCGGCGTAGATGCGTCCAGTGAAGTCGTTATCACCGAATAGCGCGTACATCAGGGCGTTGGCGTGGAAGATGATTGGGCCGTGCATCAGGGGTGTATGGTCGAAATCTCCCTTGATATACAGGTTATACGAGTAGTAGACGTGTAGCGATTCGTCGTGGCTCATGGCGCGGTCTCCCAGCGCCCAGAAGCGGGTGAATACTGCCGCCACGAAAATCAGTACGAATACCACCATCTCCCAGCGGACGGTGACGCGCTTATTTAATACGCCGTCAAGCGTGTTTTGCGGGGTGGTCGGATAGGGGGAGCGTGAAACTGGAACAGCCATCGTTCTTCCTCGGGATTACTTGCTCGGTACAGTGGTGGGCGTGGCGCTGATGATTGCGACAATCGTGGCTGCGCCGGGGGTATCATCTGGTGTGGATTCGGGCGTGACTTCGCTGGTGGCCGTGCCGTCATGAACGGCGACCAGCGGGACGGGCGGTGTCGGGATGTCGCTGGCAGAGGCGAGTCCGGCGTTCAATCCCATCGGGATGAGCAGGGCAGCCGCCAACCCTAGCGCCACCGCCCGCACGCGCCAATCGGAGGTGTGGACGCTCAGGCGATAGGGGCTGTTGCCATGTTCTAGCGCACGGGTGACATTGTGCCAGCCCCGTTGGAACACGGTGCGGTCAGCACGCCCGACGCCGCCCAAATCGGTCTTGGTGGCGCTGGCGTCGTCGCGTTGGCGGCGATATTCGGCATAGATGGCGGGGTCATCCAGTGAACGGGCGACCTCGCGGCGGGATTCTTGTGACAGTTCCCCGCTGATGAATCGGCTGAGGCGGGCGATGTTGCGCCGCCGCTGCCAGAAGGCGTGAATCCAAGTGAACATCTCAAGCCCTCCCATCCTAGTAAGACAATAATTCGTCTAAGAGGCCGCGCCCGTGTTCGTTCAACAGCGAACGCAGCCGTTCATGAGCGAGTCGAACGCGGCTCTCTGCCGTCTTGAGCGGGCAATCCATGATTTCGGCCACCTCGCGGAAGGTCAAGCCCTGACCGTAACGCAACACGACGGCCTCGCGCAGTGCGGGCGAGAGTTCTGCCAGCGCGTTCTTGATGGCGTCACGGGCGGCACGCTGGGCGTTGGCGGCCTCTGGGGACGAGTCGCCTTCCGGCGCGGCTACATCAAAACCGAACATCTGCGAGATGTCGATGAGCGTCGGGCGCTTGCGGCGATAGGTGTTGCGGCAACGGCTCACAGCGATGGTGTACAGCCACGTCTTGAAACTGGCGCGGGTGGAGTCGAAGCGGCTCAGATTCTTGAAGGCGTAGACGAACGAATCTTGCAGCACGTCCTCGGCGTCTTGGGCGTTGAGGACGAGGCTATAGCACAGCCGATAGACGCCTGCCGCGCAGTGGTCATATAGGTCTGCATACGCGGATTGGTTGCCTTGCAAGCAGCGGGCAATCAGGCCTGGGATGGGGTCTTGTGTATCGGTATTCATCGACTGCGCCTATGAGTTGTATGCGTCATCTGGTCATTGTACACGTCTGGCAGGGCGTAAACCTCACCATTACGGCGCGAGCAAGTCACTGACAGGCACGCTCTCGAACACATCTTGCCGCACCCACAGCGTCACGGTCTGCACCGGATAGGGCTTAGAACGGGTTTGGCGCTGTAACCACCACGGCATGACATCTGCGCCTATGAGCGTTCCGGTATTCCAATCTTTTGACAAGATGAAGCGCTGCCCGACATAGCTCCCGCCCAAATCTGGCGAGAGGCTTGTCTCCAGATAAGCCGATGAAACGATGACGAACGGCTTTGCACTCGCTTCGCCCAGTGTATCAACGTACTCGACGCGCTGGTCTTTCAGAAGCCAGCCCAACAACCCATTTTCGGTGACTCCGTTGGCGGGGTCACGCACGACAGTGATGGGCAACACTGGGAAAGCTTGTGTCTCGCGCAACATAAAATCGTGCAGCGTCTCGGTCAGTTTGACATATCCAACGCCGGTAGCCGGGGTATCCCACGCCTGTGTTGGGTTGTCGGCATCGAATACCGCCGTATACCAACCGGTAGAGGTCTGGGTGACGAGCAGGAAAATCAATAGGCCGAGCGCGTAACCCTGTAGAGTCGTCCGGTTGCCCCAAATCCCGGCGGCGAGGAAGAACCCGACCAGCAGGAACATCACGCCGATGACCGACCACATCATGCCAATCCGCACATCGCCGAACACATTAGGGGATTGTAGGCGCAAAATCAGTCCGCTAGGGCTTCCGTCTATGACCTGAAGCACCTCCCGCGAGATGGTCTGGAGGTGGACGCTGGTCAAAATGAGCAACGCAAACACCACGACAGACAAAATCCAGCGTCCAGCCGACGGGCGATACAGCGCGGCCAAATCATCCCCTGCTTCCGCCTCTGCTTCAGCCCAGATGCTGCGCCGACGTTCGTTGATAAAAGCCGTCGCCAGCGTCCCAGACGCCAGACCACACAGCGGCACAGCCAAAAATACCACGTGTGCATTGGTCAGCCCCGGCACTAAGATGGCGACGAACAGCGCCCATAACGCCCACAGCGCGAAGAAGCGGTCAATCAATGACCAGCCCTCGCGGTTGGTCGCCCAGACGCCTACCCCGGCCAAGACCAGCGTCCACGGTAGATGGAACAGGATGACCCCGACGGGGTTATCCGGCGTGCTGGTGGTGAGTAATGCGGGGATTCCTGCCAGAAGTTGCCCAACGTTGCCTAGCCCGCTCGGCGTGAAGAATAAGGTGCTGACCGATAATGTAACCAGCGCACCCAGCGCCAAACCCATCTCCCACGGCAGGCCGCGCCATTGCGCCCGTAGCCGCGCCCAATGACTCAGGATGATGTCCGGTTCGGTGTCGTCCTCATCCAGCGATTCTTCCGGCTCGACTTCATCGGCATCTTCCCAGATGAGCGCCCCGATTATGCCGACGCCCAACAGGAGCGCCAAAATTGCGCCGCCCGGTTCGGTGAGCAAAAGCAAGGCGACCAGCGCGGCCAATCCAGCCGTCCAGCGGCCTCTATCGCCGGTCTGGAAGGCGGTCAGCATCAGGCGTGACATGATCGCGGCGACTAATAGTGTCCAGACCACGCCCTCAGAGGTGCGTGAGGCGATGAATAGCGGCGGCAGAATCGCTAACAACACCGTAAAGAGGAATGTCCGCCCGCGTCCCAACTCTGACCGGAACAGTAGCGGCGAAAAGACCACGCCAATACCGGCCAGCGCGGTCAGGATGCGCCCAGCGAAAAGCGTCCCGCCCAATAGACCGAAGCCGATGCGCTCTGCCCAGAACAAAATCGGGCTGTCCATGGGTTGATTGCGCCACGCCGCCAGCAAATCAGGGATTTCACCAGCGCGGGGCGGCACGCTATCCAATTCCGCCGTCCGCAGCACGAATACCAGTGCCGCCAGCAGCGCATAGGCCAGCCATTCCCACGGGATTTCAAATGCGGCGGATGATTCTTCCACCGGGGCGGTGTGATGTGGTATCGAGAGGGCGTCGTCTATCATAGTTGTCTGCGTCCCCATCCTTTTCATTCGTTGGTTATTGCAAATACACTGTCAGGGACGTGATTTGCGCGGTAAATGCGCGTATCGCCGTTTTCACACGCGATTTCTAGCGTCTCGATGAATTTTAATTCGCCGTCCGCGCCGTAACGCTCACGCTCAACCGGGCCGAACACGATATAGTCGATGCCGTAGTTGTCGATGATGAAGGCGGCTTTATCCATCCGTAAATCGCTGTAGAGGTCGATGATGTCGCCCTCACGCAAGCCGACGGCGCTGTTATAGCCGACGCCGCGCCATTGGCGCTCATGGCCTTGCCAGCCCAAAATGGTCGGGAGGCCGGTGATGCCCGCCACGCGCCCAGACCCGACACCGCCCGCGAATTGGTCATACGAACCGGCGAATGATGCCTCGGCCACCACGACGTCTTGCTGACCGGCTGCTAAATCCCGTAGACAAACCAGCGCATCGTAATCGGTCTGGCGCGTCAGGCTCAATGCGCCATCCAACGTGACGTTGACGACCTCGCCGTTCGCCCGCCCGGTCTCATCTAAGGTGCGGGCGGTGATACCATACGCCGGGTAGAGCAACCCTGCCCCAATCGCAACCGCGACAACGACGGCCAATGCCCCCCGAAGCGCGATGCTCAGTCGCATCCCATCAACCTCAGAGAATGCCACCGCCAGACCATAGGCCGATGCGATGCTGAACAGCGCCCACGCCTGATAATAAAACTTGAAAATGGTGTTCATGCGCTGACCAAAACCGTCGCGCAGATAGACCCATTCCGGCGCAAGCACCAAGAGCAAGCCCGCCCCGACCAGCAATAGGGCGAAGCCCGTCGTAATCGGCGGGTGTGCGCCTTCACGGTGGCCGGTACGCCCGAACAATCGCGCCCCGACCAGCACTGTGCCGAGCAATAGTATCAGCGTCGTCAAGCTATATTCGAGCCGCCGCGACAAGGTTAGACCCATCAACTCTGGGATATTCATCAGATTTTGCTGGTTTGAGCCGGCCATAACGGGGATGAGTGCGCCGAGGGCAATCAGCGCGAAGAACGCGGCAAGCACCACGCCAATCACCACCCCAGCGGTGATGAATCCCGCCCGCCAATTCAGGCCGCCGCCGCCGCGCCATGCCTCAACGCCGAGGAATAGGCCAATCAGCGGGACGAGCGCTCCGAAGGTCAAGAAAATCTGTTGGAAACGGGTCGGATGCCAGAGGTTGGGCAGCGCCCCTCCCAATTGCGACCCGAAACTCAACAGGAACGGCAGATAGACCAGCACCGCCAAGCCGATGAGCGTTGTGGCGAACGCCCCGATATACCAGCCGTCCTCGGCGTCTAACCTCCCCTGATTGGCGTACCATCGGCGCAAGGCTTCCGCCGCGATGACCAGACCGAGCGCGGCGGGCGCGTCCCATGTGTTCAGGAATATCAAGCTGCCCGCCGTCACGCTATAAAACAGGGTGTGGAGCGTGCTTGGCGTTCGCGTATTCAGCGTCACGCTCAAGCCGACGCCCAACGCCAATAGCAAGAACGGTAGCGCCATGACGTGCGGGTGATTATCGGCCAACAGATAGCTGAAGGCTGGGAATTCGTTAATCACCTCGTCCGTGTCACCGCCCAACGTCTCGAAATTGTGGTCTGTCAGCACGCGGGCGCTACGAAACCACCACCAATAATCCCATGTGATGACTTCCGGCACGAATCCGTCGGCATAGCGCGGGGTCTGACGGTCTCGCACGTCCCAGAAACTCAGGTATCCCTGTGAGGCCGTGCCGGTGAAATAGGGTATATCGACCAACGCGGTCATATAGTTGCCCATCAGGGTCAGTATCAACGCGCCCAGTACCGCGAATCCGGCTGCTCGTCGCGCCGTCACCGCCAATCGTCCGCGCACGAGGTTATAGACCACGCCGAAGGCGGTCAGGCCGGACAAGCCCGCCAGCATCGCCGTCCAGACGTTATAGCCCACCGATGGATAAATGCCGGAGGCTTTGGTTAGCGTGCCCGCCATCACATAGCCGAGGTAGTAATAGCTGATGGCGTAATCCGACAGCCACGGGTCTTCTGGCGGGAAGGTGTCGCCGCGCCAGACCGACGCAGTGAAGGCCAAATCCATCGGTTTTTCAGTGGAGCGGACTTCATTCTGGTGGGCGCGTACCATCGCCCATCCCAAGAACAGCGCGACGAACACGACTTCACCAATCACCACCGCCGTGCGATGCTCACGCCACCAGCCGCGTAGTGTCGTGCGCGTATCGGACAAATCTGGCAGGTAGCGCAGGCTAAAAAATGAGATGCCGAGCATAATCACCCATGACAGCGCGAGTCCGCCGACATCGGCGCGGATGAACCCGAATGTCCCCAGCAGCCAATACAGCACTGTGACCAGCAGGACGCCCGCCGCCCGCGCCAGTAAATATCCACGGTCAGGCAGGGAGGACAGCACGCGCCACAGCAACGGCCAGACCGCCGCGCCCGCCAATGTCACCAGCGCCCACCAACTGACCAATATCCAGCCCTCGCGGGCGAGCCAATCCATCATTACGCACAAACCTTAGTGATTTTCAGAGACCATTTCAAAATATCGCGGGGCAACCCATCAGGTCGCCCTACGATGTCATAGAGTTGAGATTACGGTAGGGATGCGACGTAGATGCTAGGGCCGTTTTCCTTCACAACGCGGTAGATGATGGGTGTACCGTCCACCACCTCGGCGCGTTCTAGCCAACCGTCCGCTACCATCGCCTCGAATTTGTTCAGGCCGCCGGAATCGCCATAATTAACCCGTTCCAGCGATGCGACGACGATATACTCGACATCATACGCCATCAGGATGCGCCACGCTTCCAGCGTATCTGTCGTGGTATAGAACTGGTTGACATTGGCGACTCGTTGCCAGACCAGCGCCCCCAATCCCGGCAAGGTGCGTTGTTGGCGCTGATGGAAGTTCCACCCGACCAACCCCGGCAGCCCAGTATGGATGCTAATGCGGCTGCCCCAGAAGTATTCTTCTAGGCGGGTGCGGCCTTCCATGATGGTCGGCGTCCCCTGTACATTGTCTTGCAACCATTGAATCGCGGCATAGTCCAACGACATATCAATCGGCTTGCCGTAGTTCTCATAATAATCGGTGGTCGCGGCCATGAACGCATCGCCGTCTAACGTCGCGCCGACCTCTGGCGATAGGCGGAAATTGGCTTTCCCCAGCGTGGCCGTAATCGGGAACAGCATGGCCGAGAAGAACAGCACCCCACCGACGGCGTACCACGGAATCGCCAGCCGCGCCCGCCATTGTTCCGCCGCTTGCAATAACCACGCGATGGCCGCGCCGCCCGCCACGCTGAACAGCATCCAGACGTGGATATAGAACTTAAAGACCGTGTTTTGCCGCCCGCTGTCCCCATCCAAGACCACGACCTCAACGGCGAAAGTCAGGGCGAGCGCGAGGCCAGTCAGCACCAAGACCAGCCGCATCGACGGGTTTTGGTCGGGACGGAAGAACAGCACGGCAATCCACGTAATCAACGGGAGGGCAATCAGCGCGACCTGATAATCCGCCATGGCCGCCATGATGGAGAGCAGAATAACCCCGACGAACATCACGAAGCCGCCCAAAATCATCAGCCAGCGCCCGCGCAGCGCCCGCACCTTGACCGTCCGCAGCCAACGCGCCGTCTCCCAGACCATCAGCGAGACCACGCAGAACAAGAACAGGCCGTGAATCTGCCAGTACGCCCACAGCGGGGTTTTCGTCCCCTCCCACAGCTTGACGCTCTCGTAAATGCTGGCGTACCACGTCGTATACGGGCGTGCGGCCAATATCCCCGCGCCAACGAAAACCGACAAGCTCAGGGCGGCATCCAGCACAAACGCCCGGTTGACCCTCCGCCAGCGCATCCAGACCGCGAAGCCCAGTCCGGCTATCCCTAAGACCAAGAAGGTCGGGTAATCCCACGTATTGGCCGCCCTGAACAGCCCGACCAATCCGCCGGCCAATAGGATAGCGACCAGTCGCCACGCCCAGCGGCGCTTCTCTCGGCCAGCCAGTAGCACCTCGTTAATCACGAAACAGATGACGAACAGCGTCATCGGCATGGTAATCATGTGGGCGTGCAAGTCGCCATAGACGAAGGTGAAGAACGGCATTTCGGTGATGGCCGCCCCATCTACCGCCTCGGTAATCACGCGGCTAGGCGCCCAGAACCAACGTTCAGCCCCGATGGGCAGCCCCGCGCCGTTCGCCCATTGGCCTACGCCGTCAAACACGCGCCGCCACTGGTCAACGCCGATGCTCAGTTCATAACGCAGGCTGTCGGTAAAACTCGAATCGGCGGCGCGTTGAACGATTTCGATAGCTTGCTCATTGTTTGGCGGCAATCCGTTATTGGCGGTGGTGTATTCATCCTCCAAAAAGCGTTGCAGCGTGATTTGGTCGTCATAGCCGCCCAACCGCGCCAACCCTTTGAGCAGCACGCGAGGCGTATCGAGGTTGCCCAGCAGCACGGCCATCATCAGCGCGATGATGCCCGCCACCATCGGATTGCCCAAACGCGACATGCGCGGGCGGCGTTCTGGCGTATCAAGCCGCTCACGCCAGTGGTCTACCAGTGTATAAGCCGCGCTGAAGGCCGCCATACCCGCCGCCGCAAAAATTGTCGGCAGAATCAGGTTATAGGCGATGGCGGGGATGACGCCCAACATCAAAGTTGGCACGCCGACCACGACATAGCCGAAGTAGTAATAGTTGATATAGCCCCCGGCGTACCACGGGTCAATCGGCGGGAAGGCTGTTGAGCGCAAAACGCCGTTGAAATAGGCGAAGTCCATCGGTTTTTCGCCGCCGTAGCCGGTTGTCCAGATGTCGGGGTTGCTCAGGCGGACGAGCAGCATAATCACGTACAGCCCTAGCGTTAGCGCCTCAATGCTCAACAACAAGCCGCGTTTTTCGCGCAAAAATGTCAGCATCCCATCACGACTGCGGTAGGCAATGATTGCGGAGATCGCGCCCAACGTCAGGGTAATCCCCCACAAGCCCGTGCCGTTCCACAGCGGCCATACCGCACTGCTTGACGCGACCCACGCGATGAATCCGATCAGAACCATCGCAAAATAGCGACTCAGGGCATAACCCCGGTCACTCAGGCCAGCCAGCGCGTGATATAAAATCGGCCAGACCGCGATTCCCAGTAACCAAACCACGGCGTACCAAACGACCACTGAGACGACACCGTTGGTGTTGATGGGGCTATCGCGGTGGAAACGCTCTGACCATGTGCCGCCCAATTTTTGCGCGTCGGCCAATGCTTTCGGCAAAGTCAGCGCGGTAGGCGAGGCAGTGGCCGTCTGGACATCCCAGACCACGGGGCCAAAAATTGTGCCGTTCGCGCCGCCGCTGGAGTCATACGGGCGAATCAACGAAACGCTGTTCAAAATTTGCTGCATGGCGAGGACGTTGAAATCGGCCTGCTTCTTGAAAATGAACACGGCTGGGTGGTCATAGACATGGAAGGCCTCTTCGGCCTCAAACTCATTCAACCATTCCGGCGCGTCATAGGTCGGCAGATATTGGTCGCTGACGCGCAACGGGCCGAGTTCAAATGTCTCTTGGAATTCTTGTACCAGTTCATAGCCCAATTCACCGTCGAACAACGCATCGTAAAAGCGGTTGGTCAGCGGCCAGCGCTCCGGGATGCGACTTTGGCTGTCATACCGGCGATTCGTCCCGATGATGAAGTAATCGCTGTGCGTTAGCACCTCAATCATCTCAAAGCGTTTGGATTCCTCATCCTCATTGACGATTTCGAGTTGTGTGCTGGTGACGAGTGAATAAGTCGTGTTACGCTTGCGACAATCTTCTGCGGACAGCAATCCAGAGGGTGGGTCTTGGGCAAGCGTGACGCCAAACGGCAATGTGCAGGTTTGCGGCGGCATCGGCTCATCCCACGCGCCTTCCCACAGCATGACTGTCCCTGAGGTGACCAGCGCCGCGCCATTGATGACTTGGGCGTTGAATTGATAGGTTTTGCCGGATTCGACCAACAGCGGCGGGTCAAGTGGGATGGTATAGCTCCGCCCGACTTTTTGACCATCGTAGTCGAAATCATCTGTGAGGACGGTATCGACCAGCGTCGCCTGAGTAACTGGGTCGGTAATCCATACCCGTAAAGAGGTCGAACCATTGTCCGGTTGGTAGTCCCCGATGCGCGGCGCATGGATGGACGAGATTGAGCCGGTCAACAGCGATGTGAATTGAAGCGATTGTGGATAGGACGGGTGGATTTGGGTCGAGTTGGCGAGGATGTCATTTTGTGCGCCAATCGAATTGATGAGCGCGATATTGATGAGAGGCGTCCCCTCTGGTGCGCTGTCCACTTGCATAGAGAAATCACCGGGGAGATTTTCCCATATCCAGTGACCGGCTTGAGTGAAGGTCGCCATGTGTCGGTAAATATTGGTGAACATCCCCGCCCAGACCAGCGTGAACACGGTCACGAGCGTGAGCAACCCATACGCCAATGGACGGCGGACACGCACCGGAATCAGGCTGCGCGTGCTGTTGCGCTTCGCCCAATTGACCATCCCAATTAACCCATACGCGGCTAATCCGGCCATCGGCGGGTATAGCGGCAAGAAATAGCGCATTGAGGCGACGAAATTGCCGCCGAACAACGCGAAATAGACCGCAATCCAAATCACCAGCGGCAGAGTCACCATCGCCCCGATTTTGCCGCGTACCAGCCGGACGATGCTCCAGACCGTGACCAGCCAGCCGGTCAAACCGAGCGCTATCCCCATCCCCCATAGCACCATGTTATCGAAGGCGTAGAGGTATGGCACGCGCCCGACCCATTGCCATTGCGGGGGCGACCCGTTGCTGGGTGAGGTGATATTACGCGCTGAGAGCAAGTCTTTAATCCAACGCGGATTGATGGACAGGCCAAAGAAGTCCGGCCCCATGAATGCATACGGGTTGAAGATTCTGAACACCAGTAGCGTGAAAAGTCCGGCTACCACCAAGCCCGCAAACTCACGGGTGAAGATGCGCCAGCGCTCACGGCGCGGCAAACTGGATTCCATCGCGGGGAGCATCCGCACGCCAGACGCGACCATAATAGAAATCACTGCCGGGGCGACGTTGAATCGGCTGGCGAGCGCTGCACCGAACGCCGCGCCCGCTAAGATGTAATCCGACCATTTGCCGGTACGCTGAATCCGCAGGCTGAAAAATAGCATCAGCGCCATCCACAGATTCGCCATGCCGTCCGCCGTGCCGAAGTGCGCGATTTGGATGGGCAGCACCGCGCCACTGTATAAGGCAGCCGCCAATACACCCGTCCATTTGCCGCGCAACTCTAGCCCGATTCCGAACGCGATGAGGATGACCAGCGTATCGTAGAACGCTGATAATGAGCGCATCACCGTCGGGAAAGAATCGTAATGGGTGTAGCGGGTCGAGCCAGTGATTTGGTCTAACAAGTCGCCGAATACGGATGCGGCGAACGGTGGGAACGTGCCGTAAACGAACTCGCCTTTACCAATATTGTGCGGATTCCAATTCGAGCAACGCGCATCGAAATACCCGCCAATGCCGCTGGTGTCGGGATATTCTGCGAGGCAGTGAGCTTGCTGTTCGGCTTCTTCCCCATTGGTGAACGACAGGTAGGCTTTGCCCACTTGGATGCCGATTTCGCCGGTCATGAAGCGTTCATCGGGGTGGAAGTGGGTGTAATCATCCCAGCCCGTGCCGGTGAAGCGGAAGTAAGCGCCCAGCGCCGTAATCAGCACCAACAGGCCGACCACAACCCAATTTTCGCGCTTGAAGATGCCTTGTGCCATGGGGTCTCTCGGCCTTAACTAAAGGGATGAGTCAAAAGTGATGGGTTATGAGGAAGAGCCGGACTCGTGCCGACGCTGCACCCTCAACCGTAGACTATTACACCACAGCGGAGATGATTCCTCAAATCCGCTGGCATGTCGGCGTCATTTTAGGGGGATGGATGGGGTTTGGCCTAGTCCGTCGTGCTGGTCTGTCCGTTAGAGGCGTCCTTAACAGACTTCAGACGGGTGGGTGATATGCCTTTTGTATCGGGGCGACTCTATCGGGGTATCCCAGCGTCAACAATCGTCTGTAGGTCGGATTGCAGCTTATCCAGTTCCGCATCAAGGTCGATATTTGCCCCATTTTCACCGCGCAGCAGCGCCAAAAAATCACCGAAACGACCTTGAATATCATTGTGATTGGGGGTGCGGGATTCCTGATGGATGGCGGGTGTAAATTGACCGCTGATGGTAAGCACAACCCAGTTTTGAACGGCTGGATAGCGTTCTTGATAGCGTGCTATGGTCGCGTCTTGTAAGTCTAGGCGCGCCGGGAACACCTGATAGGTCTCTAGTAAATCGAACGCGCCAGCGCCCAACAGATATTCCAACACGATGAAGGCTTCATCAGGATGCTCTGTTGCTTTGTGGATGTAAAAACTGTCAAAATCCGCCGGGGCATAAATCGTGCCTTGATAGGCGGGTTGTAGCGCGATGTCCCAATGGGCGTCTAACTCCTCCAGACAACAGGTGTACCATGCCATCGAACGCGCCATCGCCACACGCCCCGATGCAAAGGGGTTACTGTTAATTCCCTCACTCAGCACTTGAGCATCAGATGGGATGAAGCGGTATTTCCATAGCCCATCCCAATACCAGTGAGCTTGCGCCCGCCAATTATCCCAGATGATGACCTGACCATCCTCAGTAAGCAGCGGGGCATCCCCAAACGTGTGAAAGTTGGAGCGCAGATTATCCCAGTGGTGGGTGAACCCGAATTGGACAATATTGGCGGGGTCAAAATCGGGGTGGGTCGCGTTATGCCCAGTGGCGTCTAGGGTCAAGAGTGCGCCAATTGAGGCCACAGTATCGTAATCCCATGGGACGCTGCTCCCATCCGGCATGATATACGGTTCACCGGGGACGGTTGGCGGATAATGTAGGCCAGCTGCGTCAAATAAATCGACGTTGTAATACAGCACGCCGGGGAACACAGCAAACGGCAGCGCAGACAATCCTCCGTCCGGGGTACGATAGGTTTCGACCATATTGGGCGGAAATTGAGATAAATCGTAGCCATGCGACTCGACGAGGGGTTGTAGGTCAAGCCATTCTATATCTCTAACCGGTCTACGATAGGTTTCGACCATATTGGGCGGAAATTGAGATAAATCGTAGCGATACGACTCGACGAGGGGTTGTAGGTCAAGCCATTCTATATCTCTAAATTCTTTAAATGTATCGGCGCCAACAAACCCAGCCGGGCCAATAATATCAACCTGTGAACCACTGGCAATCAGCGTTTGAATTACGTCCGTTGCGGTTGCACCATTCACACAGGTGCAGAAGAATTCCAAGACAATCGCATCTTGACTGTCATTAAATTCAGCTACGATTCTTTGTTGGACTTCGAGTTGTTCATCTCTTTGACCCGACCCCAGCCCCACATACCATGTAATTGTCACAGGTTCACGCGGCTGAACGGTCATCGCTTCCGCCTGATCCCCTTGCGCTTGGATGCCCGTCGGTACTAGACCGATGATTAACACGCATAACAACAACCATCTTGGCTTCATCGTCAAACTGCCCCCCGGCTAGTCCACCTTTGAGGTGAGTATAGTGATGATTCAGCGACTTG
>DAOTTP010000010.1:0-24978 GCA_034437835.1 Anaerolineae bacterium
AGGTAGTCGTTTGAGCCAGCGGCTTCAAATGCCAACAAGAGGATGTCGGTGTTCACAGAGCCAGAGCATCCGAACACGCGCAACGAGACCAAGTAGGCCTCAGGTGCAGCCCCCGGCCCGATACGCCAAGTGGTGGTTGAAGCATTGGGGTAGCTGGGGAACAACAGCGCATTACCATCGGTGTAGTTGCCAGTGAAGGTGTTACCCGCGGCGTCTACGCCGTAACCGGCAATCGTACCGGCGACGTGCGTGCCGTGAGCATACGGGCAGCCGATCGGATCGGGATCGGGAACTGCGATCAGTTCGGCAGGGTCGGCGCTTGCGGCGTCGTAGTTATCGCCAACATAGTCATAACCGCCGATGACCTTCATGTCACGGCTGGTGGTGTTGGGCAAGACGCTCGGCGGGAAGCCCGACAGGTCGTCGGTCAGGACAGTCGAGTCGAAATTCATAGCGTTGTAATCTTCATCGCCGCCGAAGTCAGCATGGGTGTAGTCGATGCCTTCGTCGATGACGGCCACGGTCACGCCCACGCCGGTGTAGCTGCCGCCAGTGAGTGAACCAGCCCAGACAGCCGAAGCACGGATGAGCGGCATACTGGTCGTGTGTTCACGGGCATAAGTACGGTTCGGGCCAATCGCCACGACGCCGGGGATTTTGGCGAGGCTCAACACCCTGTCAGGGGCGATCTCGACCACGACGGCGTTCAGCAAGAATTGGAAGCGGTTGGTGACGCGGCCACCCAACGCGGTTGCAGCGACAGCGAAACTGTTCTGCTCGGCTTGGATTTGCGCGGCACGGGTTTGCGCGGCGCTGGTGGCGACGCCACGGTTGCCACGACCACCAGCAGCGTTGAAGTCCCGGTAGGACGGGACGCTTGCCAGCTTGACGATGACAGAAATCGTGCCATTGGCACGCCGTGCAGCTGCCACATTAATATCAGCCGAGACGACAGCCGCGCCGTCGGCATTTTCCCCCGCGAAATTGCGGGTGACTGCCGCTTGCGCGGAAGCGGGCAGCGCCACACTCAGCAGCATCAAAACGGCTGCAAGTGCGACCACTGCCAAAGAAGAACGAGTACGAGACATTGTATTACTCCTTAAAATGTCTGCCAAAAAAGCAAACCAAACTGGAGAGAAAGAGTTTGTGCCTCCCCTGAAATTGGCACAAACCCCTGTGCAAACCGGGGTGCGTTAAAAATACGCCCCCAGCAGTGACACCGAGAGAGGGTGAGAGACGTTGACCGCATATTGGGATCGCCGATGTATGCAGTAGCGTAATGGATGAGCTGGGTCAATGTAGTTGTTCAACATGTAAGAAAATTATGGGTAAATTTTTGGGAAATCCCAATTTGATTGTGATTATAACGACGTCGCCATGAAATGTCCAACCTTTCGTAGCGCATAAAGATTAAAGAATCTGCCAAGCACATTCACGCTCATATCGCAAAGCCGCTCCCTGTGCATATTTCCCATCTAGTACATTTGGCATAGGCATAGCAAACCACACCCGCCAACCCATGATGAAAGACAGGAAATGTTCGACCTATATACGCTGGGTTTAGCGATTCGTTAGATGCCGGTGCTGAGGATGTGATAATCCCGTACCCCAAACCCATACCCGATCTCCACCGCGCAACGCGAGGATGCGGGCTTGGTCTATGGTCAGCAACGCGCTAACGACAGCCCCCGACTCTACCGTGATGGTGAACAAATCAGCCGGGATGGGGTATTTGAGGTCGAGGGTTGACTCATCAATCGGTTCAGCGGTAGCACTAGCTTCAACAGCGGCCAGCGTAGCTTCTTGATCGGCGACCAAAATCGGGGCGCGGAAACCGCGAGCGTAGAACACGGTCTGAGCTTCTGGGGTGTAAACGAATTCGATGAACGCCTCTGCGATTTCACGAGTGCCGTGCTTATTCACGATACTTGCTCCATAGGGGTGTCTTTAGCTCAACACCTAACATGGTAGCTATTCTCGGTCACATCCTCGGTGACAGGCCAGTCACGAACCGGTTATGAATTGAGCGTATTTCGCAGGTGATTCAAGAAGGCTTGCGGCGGCGGCGGGAAGTAACGGGTCGCGTCCCGCACGGCTTTCAGAGTCCGGCGCAGCACTGTCCCCTCAACCTTGAGGGCGTGTAGTAGCCCAAAACTCTGTTCTTGGCGCACGGCATACTCTGGCAAAATGGTCACACATGGGCCAGCTGCAATAGACCGCTTAATCGTCTCGACGTTATCAAACTCCGCGCCGATGCTATAGGTGACTCCGTGACGGCGCAGGGCGTCCTCCAACCATTGACGGCTGCGGCTGGATTTCTGGCGGGTGATGAAGGTTTGGCCGGTCAATTCAGCGACCTCAATAGACGGTTTTCCCCACCACGGGTGCGTCTTGCCGACCACCAGCCATTGGTCTACCTCTTGTAGGCTTGTGACCGTCAAGCCCCCGATACTGGCGTCGATTTCCCCCTCAATCAGCGCGAGGTCTGCCGCGCCAGATTGCAAAAACGCGATGACTTTGGGCGTGGTGTCGGTCTCTAGGCTGACTGAGACATTGGGGAATTGCTCACGGAAACTGATAATCCAATCTGGTAAAAGATACACGCCGACTCCCGGCGTCGCGGCCAGTTTTAGCGCCGCGCCTTTCAGATTTTGAACATGAGTCGCGGCGGCTTGCGCTTCCTCAGTGAGCGTCATGATTCGACGGGCATAATCCAGTAATGTCTCGCCCGTCTCGGTGAGTGCAGCCCCGCGCCGACTACGTTCAAAAAGTGTTGACCCCAAAACGGATTCAAGGTCTGCGATGTGCTGGCTGACAGCGGATTGAGTCATCAAAAGACGTTCGGCGGCGGCGGTAAAACTACCTTCTTGAGCGACGCGCAGAAAAATATACAGTTTGTGAAAGTCCAACATCGAAAAATTCCACCTTATTTGATGACATCAGTATAACTTATGAGAACCATCGGTGAACAAGGATGAATTTATGTAACGGGCGGCGCTATGCTTGTTCTATCACGTTGATAGGACACATCGAACAGGATTCAGAGATGGCAAAGCGCAACAAAAAAGCCCTGTGGTTGGTCATGGCAGGCGCGTTGATTACGATTTTTTCTGCCGTCTTTTTGACAGCACAAAGCAATAACGCGGCAGATATCCAAGCTATCGCCGAAATTTCACCCCAGCAATACATCAGCGACTTTGAAAACACCTCCCGCCCACATCTGTTATTGGATGTCCGCACCCCAGAAGAATTTGCCAGTGGTCATATCTCAGGCGCGGTCAATATCTCGGTTGAGAGTTTGGAAAGTCGTTTGAGTGAAGTGCCACAAGACCAGCCAGTGGTGGTTTATTGCCGGTCAGGAAATCGAAGTGCGACAGCCTCGCAAATTTTGGCTGATGCGGGCTACACCGGCATTTACGATTTAGGCGGCATCAACACTTGGCAGTCGGCTGGCCTACCGGTTGAATAATCCATCGCTCTCAAACCTCTGACTCTACGATACGCAAAGGAACCCCCTCATGAACTTTCTCAGCAAACTTTTCAGCGGCGGCGCGACCTCAGTCACCCCGCAAGAAGCGCAACAGCAATTGAACAGCAGCACCCCGCCATTTTTGTTGGACGTGCGCTCGCAAAGCGAATTCCGCGATTCCCACATCTCCGGCGCGAAGCTCATCCCATTGGATGAATTGAGTCGCCGCATGGGTGAGATTCCCAAAGACCGCGAGATTTTGGTGATTTGTCGTTCCGGCGCACGTAGCGACATGGCCGCAAGCCAACTCAATGGCGCAGGCTTCAAAGTTAGCAATCTCAGTGGCGGCATTATGGCGTGGGGTCGGAATGGATTGGCGCTGGTCAAAGGGAAATAATCGGGGTGTGAGAGGGGCGAGATATCCCGCTCCTCTCATACATCAACAAAACTTATGATAACAATCGGTCAATCACCATCTATCTGATACCGTATCGGGCTTATCCTATAGATAACCGATATAGAGCAAGGCAAACTTTTATGATCCTCCGATACTTCTACGACGACAAATTGGCGCAAGCCTCGTACATGGTCGGGTGCGCCAAAACCGGCGAAGCCCTCATCATCGACCCGATGCGCGACATTCAACCGTATTTGGACGCCGCCAAGAAGGAAGGCTTGCGCCTGACTCATATCGCTGAGACGCACATCCACGCCGATTACGTCAGCGGCGGGCGCGAATTGGCCGCCGCGACGGGCGCGACCCTGTATATCAGCGATTGCGGCTCCGCCGAATGGAAATATGCGTTCGCGGGTGAGAAGGGCGTCGTATCGGTGCAAGATGGCGATGCGTGGATGGTCGGGAACATCAAGGTTGAAGCCATCCATACCCCCGGTCATACGCCCGAACACCTCGCCTATATGATCACCGACACGGCTGGGGCGAACAGGCCGATGGGCATTTTCACCGGCGATGCCGTGTTCGTCGGAGATGTCGGACGCCCTGACCTCTTGGAAGAAGCGGCGGGCATGGTCGGGACGAAAGAACCCGGCGCACGTCAGCAATTCCACAGCGTCGCCAAGTTCAAGACCCTCCCCGATTATCTGCAACTCTGGCCGGGGCATGGTGCAGGCAGCGCGTGTGGTAAAGCGTTAGGCGCGATTCCGTCTACGACGCTCGGCTATGAAAAATTGTTCAATCCGGCCTTCCAATTCACCGACGAAAACGAGTTTGTTGGATGGCTATTGAACGGTCAACCAGAGCCGCCCAAATATTTCGCCCGCATGAAATATGTCAACAAGGTCGGCGCAATTCTGCTAAAGAATTTGCCCGTCCCGACTCACTTGACCCGTGATGACCTTGACCAAGCGTTGGAAAACGGTGCGCTTGGGCTTGACCTGCGGAGTCGGTCAGCGTTTGCAGCCGCGCATATCCCCGCCATGATTAGCGCCCCGCCGTCCTCGGCGAAGATGTCTACCTTCATCGGCTCATTGGTGGACGTGATGCAGCCCGTGGTCTTGATTTTGCCGGATGTTGGCGCGTTGGATAGCGCTTTGGCGACTCTGCGCGATGTCGGGTTTGACCAGATTATCGGCTATGCCACAGCTGAGGTTATCGCGGCGGAAAGTGAAGCCCTACCGTCTATCACGGCGGCGGAACTCGCGCCGGTCTACGCGGCGGGCGGCGGGCAAATTATCGACGTGCGCCCTCACACCGACTGGGAGGCGACTCATATCAGCGGGGCGTTCAATATCCCCGTGGCGCAGATTGCGGCGCGGATGAGCGAAATACCCACCGATAAGCCGGTTTATATCCAATGTGCTACCGGCTACCGTTCGCAGATGGTCACGTCTTGGCTACGCGCCCACGGCTATACCAATATCACCAGCCTGACTGATGGTGAAGCCGTCTGGATGGAAACGCTCCCAACAGACTCCGGTGAACGTCTGATGGCTTAACCCAAACCAGTTTATAGGTGACTCATCGAGGGCAT
Organism: Anaerolineae bacterium; assembly: GCA_034437835.1. GTDB lineage: Bacteria > Chloroflexota > Anaerolineae > Aggregatilineales > Phototrophicaceae > Flexicrinis. Next base: position 5,461 of record DAOTTP010000010.1, read on the forward strand.
AGCGCGCTATGCCCTTACCGAAAATCATCCGTCGTAACCTCTCTTAGGCTCAACTAGGGGCGCTTTGGTGCGCCCATTGGTGAAAAAACATGCTTGCTATGGAACTTTTTCTCGGCTTAATCATTGGGATAGTGCTGGGGCTATTGGGCGGTGGCGGGTCAATTTTGACCGTCCCTGCGCTGGTCTATCTGCTGGGGCAATCTCCGCAGGCTGCCATCACCGCGTCGCTGGTGATTGTCGGGAGCAACAGCGTTTTGGGCGCGGTGCTATACACCCGTCGCGGCACACCGGATTGGCGCGTGGCGCTGACGTTTGGCGGGGCGGGGATGCTTGCGGCCTATGCGACGGCCAGCATCTCTGACCAGATATCGTCTCAAGCGTTGATGTTGGCGTTCGCTGGCCTGATGTTGGTGGTCGGCGGCATCATGATTTTCCGTCGCACGTCCGACTCCGAGGAACGCACGCCCGGCGGCTTGCTGACGGTCTTGGGCAGCGGCCTGATCGTCGGGGCGCTGACTGGATTTTTGGGCGTGGGCGGCGGCTTTTTGATTGTCCCCGCGCTGGTGATGTTGGTCGGCTTGCCCATGCAACAAGCGGTTGGCACATCGCTGATTGTGATTGCGATGAACAGTTTCGCCGGGTTGATGGGTCACATGGGGGACTCAGCGCTCAATCTCGGATTGATTGGGGCGTTCGCTGGGGCGGGTTTCATCGGGATTTTCGCCGGTTCGTGGCTTAATTGCCGCCTCCCGACGGAATTTCTGAAACGCGCCTTCGCGGTGTTCGTCATCGGCTTAGCCGTGGTGTTGCTGGCGGATAATATCCGATAACGCACGCTTTTCGAGTTTTCCAGCAAATACCGAGAAGAAAATCAGCCCCGCGAATGCGACCCATCCTAACCAATCGCCCAGCATAAGATAGGGCGTGTCGGCAGTTCCTAGCGGGACATCCTGAATTAACACGGCGCTGGATGGGCTGAGGCTGACCGTCTGCTCAAGGATATGGCCGTAGGGGTCTACGATGGCGGAGTCATAGGCGCTTTCAGCTTTGATGATGGCGGTGCGCGTCTCGATGGCACGAAAGACCAGATGGATATTCTGCTTCTCCGCGATTCCCGGCCAATCATTGGATGGGGCGGCGATAATTTGTGCGCCGTCTTGCGCCATTATACGGGTGATGTCTGTATAGTTCAGGTCATAACAGATGATGGTCGCCAGCTTACCAATGGGGGTTTGATGGGTGGGGAACACCCCAACATTCAGGCCATACGCTTCTCCGGCGAATAAGACCGGATGCGCTTTTGCATACGGTGGGTTAAAGAACTCACCATCTGGCGCAAGCGTGACCGATTCATTCCGTATCCCTTCAGGCAAAATCAGACCATACGGCATGACCAGATACGCGCCGGTTTCGGCGGCTAACGCCCGTACTTCCTCGGTGAAGTCAACTTGTGGGTCGAACGGCAGTACCAACTCTGACCAAACGATGATTTGCGCGCCTTGTGCGGCTGCTTCCCGAGTCAAGCCTGCCAATAGAGTTAGGCGTTCGGCAGCGTCCATGTCAGGATTTTGGAAGGCGACTTCGGTCACGCCCGACTGAATCGCCGCCACGCGAACCGTCTCTGGGTTGGTGGGTTTGGCGTTATACAGCACAAGGCTCAAGCCGACCCATATAACACACGCCAGCCCAATCCCCACCAGCCATAGATGGGTCGCCCGTGCAGGGATGGGCGTCAATAGATCGAATCGCCAGCGCGTATCCATCATCATCAACACCCATTGACTCAGACCATAATTGATAAACATGATGAGCAGGCACAGGCCATAGATTCCAAAAATTGAGATGGGCTGAATCAGCCACGTCTGATTCCACAGCGTATAGCCAACAAACCCCCATGTCGCGATGCCGGGGATGAGCGTGCGGATGATTTCAAAACCAACCCAGTTGAGCGCGCCGTATAAGATGAACCAGCGGTAACCGGTGTTATCATGAAAGTTCCGCAAGCCCTTCTCGACAAATAGATTGAGCAGAAAGCCGATTACGGGTAGGGCGAGCATGATTCCGCCCTGAAAGAACGAAGGTCCAAAATAGAGGTATAGCCACGTCGCAATCATGACCGCCGAGCTAAGGCTGGAAAATCGCTTGGGCATGACGCGCATTTGCGCGACCATTAATGGGATGAACGCAATGAAGATCAACGCCCACAGGTTATACGGGGCGAAGGCCAACGTCAGCATTATGCCGCTGGCAACCGAGAGCGCCAACGCGACGATGGTTCGCCATATCGTAGAGCGGTGAACGGTTGCGTCAAGCGGTTGAAGGTGGGTCATGGCTGAAAAACTCCTGTGGTTCGGAAGACGTTTTTTTGATGATGCGTCTAGCCTATCAGGATGTGTTTTCCCGCCCTATTGACCCATTGACCGCTATACGAGTCCGTCCGGCCATTGTCCATTCGGACAATGGCCTCGCCCCTAGACCGGCGGCATAATCAGATGGTTTAGAGGGTAGGCACAGCACGCCGCGCCCGGATGGATAGACAGAGATACCCATGAGGTGCAGATGATAAAAATAGAGCGGTTTAAAACCACATTTCGCGGCTTGCTCCATCAACAGCGCGAGGCGATGGATGAAAATATCTGGTTTTTCATTATCCTGACTATCTTATTGATTGCAGCCGCTATTCCCGTCAGCGTCGCCCCGTCAGAATCACTCTCCCTACCCCGCTTGATAGTATTTTGGGTACTGCTTGTGGCGCATATCGGCTTACATTGGTTTGGGAGTCTGTTCCAACATTCAGCAAAATCCCGCGCCATATATATAGTTGGGCAAGGCGTGCTGACTGCGCTGCTGGTGATATTATCCGCGTCACCGACTTTGACTCTGATGGTGTTCTCAGTCCTTATCAGCGTTAGCATCGGGTTATTTGGGCTAACGCGCTCGGTTTCGTTGAGCGTCATTTTTTATCTGGTCGAAATGGTACTGTGTTTTCTATGGGTTGGCGGTCTGCCGCTGCTGATGAGTTGGCTGTCCGCTATCAGCATCAATCTGTTACTGCTGATTGTCTTTATGGTGCTGTACCGCCGTCAGCTCGACGCGAAAGAGAAAACTCAACTCTTATTGACCGAACTTGAACAAGCCAACCATCAATTGTTGGTATATGCCGACCAAGTAGAAAAAATCACGCTGGCAATGGAACGCGGGCGGATGGCGCGTGAACTACATGACACGTTGGCGCAGGGATTAGCTGGGTTAATCCTCCAAATGGAGGCCGTGACCGACCACATGAAACATGCCCGCTTTGAGCGCTCCGAGGCGATCTTGCAACAAGCGATGCTGCGCGCCAGAAGCACCCTATCTGATACCCGTAACGCGATTGATGATTTACGCGCTGAAAGTAGCGCCCTCATGCTCACCCAACGGATACAGGCCAAAATTACCAGCCTGCTGGTCGCTTCACCGCTTGAGTATCACCTAGAGGTGACTCTCGCACCTGAGACAGGCATTCCGCCAACAGTGGCGAACCACGCGGTACACATCGTCGGGGAACTGGTTCACAATGCCGTCCGCCATGCCCGCGCATCAACATTGTGGCTGACAATCACCTCAGACGTGCAAGCGCTCACCCTCCAAGCCCGGGATAATGGGGTGGGGTTTGACGCAGCCAGTCTTCCGCAATCTGGACATTATGGCTTGCAAGGGATTAAGGAACGGGCGGGTTTGTCAGGTGGATCAATCAGCATTGAAAGCACGCTGGGGCAGGGGACAACAGTCAGCGTGATTTTATCAACCGAGGTGCTATGAACATCATAAAGTTACTGATTGTGGACGATCATTTTATCGTCCGCGAAGGCTTGCAGCTCATTTTGGAAACTGTCGAGGACATCGAAATTATTGGGGAGGCGGGGAATGGTCAAGAGGTGTTAGAGATTGTCTGCGCTACCCCGCCTGATGTGATCTTGATGGATATGCAGATGCCGGTTATGGATGGGTTAACAGCGATTCAGCATCTGCGGCGTGACGCGCCGCAGATCGCCATCATCATCCTGACCACCTTCAATGAAGATCGACTGATGCTGCAAGGATTACAGGCGGGCGCGAAGGGTTTTCTGTTGAAAGATGTCACCCGTGAGACATTGCTGAATACCATCTATGCGGCGGCACGCGGCGAAACCCTGCTGCCACCGGATGTGATGGCGCGTTTGCTGTCGTTCACCCCCTCAAAGGCGGGCGGCGCTGAATCGCGTGCGGCATCTCCAGAGATTCATCTGACAGACCGCGAGCTAGAAGTTTTGCGCGGCGTGGCTGAGGGACAGACCAATAAGGGCATTTCACTGGATTTGCACATCACCGAGCGCACAGTTAAGGCTCACCTCGCGAGTATTTACGAGAAGCTGGGCGTTAACTCGCGAGCAGCCGCCATTAGCGCCGCTGTGCAGCATGGGATTCTATAATTATGCATTGATGACTACCACCGGACACGGCGCGTTGGCGAGGATGCGCTCGACTCGCGGGCCGAGGTACAGTCGGTCAGACGCGATGCTGAGGGTCGTCCCCAGCACAATCAAGTCTGCGCCCCACTCTTTGGCCGCGTTCAGGATGATTTTCTCTGGCTCACGCCCCGGTTTGACCTCGGCATTAGTCTGTACGCCACTCAATTGACCGAGTTCCCGCAGTGCGTCCACGCTGCGTTGGGCGGTCTGCATGTGGCGGCTGAAAATCTGCTGGTCAGAGTCCAATTGATAATCGGCCATCGTGCGCTCGACCACTTGCACGACCAAAACCTCATCGCCGGGGTCAGATGCCACCGCAAAGGCGATTTCTGCCGCCCGCCGTGACGCCGCCGACCCATTAGAGGCGACCACAATCCGGCGCGGCGACCAGCCCGGCTCGACCTCGCCGCCTTGTACCAACAAGGTCGGGCAGGGTGACGAGCGCATCAAAAAATCGATCATTGGCGAAAACAAAACCTCACTGCTTTTGCCATTTTCGGACGCGCCCAACACCATCAGGTCATAATCTTTCTGCGCCTCGTCCAAAATCAGCCCGCCGACGTTATCCCCCAGCGAGATTTTGCGCGTCACCGGCTGGGTGGTGAATAAGCCTGCCCGCGCCTCTAAATATCTTTGCACCTCGGCGCGTCCGTCACGTTTGCCGACGCTCATCAGCGTGACCGATAGGCTGGCGCGGGCGTTCAACCGTTCCAGCAAACGCGCCTCAATCCGCTGCGCCGACCCCGACTCCGACTGTGGGCGGACGCGCACCGGTAGCAAGACGCGCCGTAGCGTCGCCAATAGGCTGCCGTGCGCCAATTCCTCTTGGCGTAGGCGGGCGAGTTCTGCCGCTTCTGGTTTGACGTGCGTCAAAATCCAACGCAGCATGGTCGGAGCCATCAGCGAGGTCGCCATCGCCATTACGACGATGATTGAGAACATATCTTGCGTCAGGATTCCCAGCGACAGCCCGATGGTCGCGATGATAATTTCCATCGCGCCGCGTGCGTTCAAGCCCGCCCCAAACGCCAGCGCCGTCCAATGGTCGCGTCGCCCAATCCAGCGTGCGCCGATATATGTCCCAGCGATTTTGCCGAACGAGGCCACGGCAATCACGGCAAAGGTGATGAGCAATAAATCCGGGCGCAACAGATTGGTGATATTGACCTTGAGGCCGGCCACCGCAAAGAAAATCGGCGCGAAAATGCCGAACGTGACTTTTTCCAGCGTGTGGGTGACATCGCTGGGCAGTGCGCGGGTCATGCTGAATAGAATCCCCATCACGAACGCGCCCAAGACTGCCTCGAGATTCAGCGCTTGAGCGAACGCGCCCCACGCGAAAACCAGTACGAGAACCAACGACAATACGCGGTCACGGACAGAGACCTCGCTCTGCACCAAGCGCAGCAGCCGCGCCACTAACCAGCGCCCCGCCGTGAAGCTGATGACCATGAACAGGACGACCTTGCCAACCGAAAGCGCGATGCTACTCAGGGTAATCGCCTCGCCCGCCGCCAGACCGACTACGACTGACAGCAGTATCCAACCGGCAGTATCATCGGCCATGCCGGACGCGATGATGGTCTGGCCGATGTCACGGCGCATCAGGCCGAGGTCGAACAGCACTTTTGCGATCACGGGGATGGCGGAAATTGACATGGCAGTGGCGACGAACAAAGCGAACACTGTCCGCTGGTTGGTGTCTACCAATAGCGAATCGGGGATGACCATGCCCAGCAGAAATCCGGTGATGAGTGGCACAATCAGGCCGCCCAATGACGCACCAATCGCGGTACGTGCTTGCCGCCGGATTAAACTCAGGTCGGTTTCTAGGCCGGTAATCAACAGCATGAACATCGCGCCCAACATGCTAATGGTTTCCAGCAGATAGCCTTGTACGGGGGTGGGCGGCACAATCCATTCACCCAACACGGGGAATAATCCACTCAATAGGGACGGGCCGAGTAGGATACCGGCCAAGAGTTCACCCACAACCGTGGGCTGTTTGAGTCGCTGTGCCAACTCACCCAATAGCCGTGCCGTGAACAATAGGACGGCGAGTTGGACGAGTAGCACCAGCACCTCGTGATGCGACGCGGCGGTGAAAGGTTGAGTCATTGGTAAGGTTCCGTTGTTTCGACAGCGTAGCCTATCGAATATATCCAATCTGAAAGGCGGAGTCATTAGGTGTTAGTGGCTAGGGTTTGGCCATCAGAATTGTACGGGGTGTTGCAAGTCTCAGGTATAATGAGGGTAATCCGGGGAAGCTAGGGGATCGCGGCAGGCTCGTCCTGCTGAGGAAAGTCCGCCCTCCAAAGAGTACGGTGCCAGCTAACGGCTGGGCGGGGCAACCCGACGGAAAGTGCAACAGAGAAGTGCATTGCCCCTTCGGGGGTGAGGGTGAAACGGTGGTGTAAGAGACCACCAGCGCTCATAGTAATATGGGCGGCTTGGCAAACCCCACCGGGAGCAAGACCAAATAGGGCGCATTGGGGCGGCTCGTCCCACAAAAAGCGCCGGGTTGGTTGCACGAGGTATGCCGTGAGGCATATCCCAGAGAAATGACCCCAAAACAAAAGGCGGCTTATGGCTGCCCCGGAGGTTTTTTCATTTTTCATATTGGAGAATAGTGGTGAAGTCAGATAAACCCCGCGATGAATTTATGGAGCGCGTCCAAGCGCATGAGCGTAATTGGGGCAACGAGACCTATCCCAATCGACCCGATTTGGCCGAAATCATCTCTGCGCCGATTGTGACGTTTTGGCAGCCCTCCGACCCGAAAATCGCCCATCAAATTATCACTTTGCATAGCGACCTCAAAGAGCTTGAGCAGTGGTTTATCCAAGTTTTCTTACGCGCACACATCACCCAACCGGATCGCCGCTTCTTGGCTGCGTATTCCAACCGCAAAAAGGTTCGCGTGAAGGGCGTCTCCATCCAATTTGAGGTTGAGGGAGAGTAAATTTATCATGGCCTATTCTGTCGCTGAACTTTGTATTGGGGCAGGTGGACAAGCGCTTGGTCTGGAACATGCCGGTTTGACTCATGCGCTTGGCATTGATACAGACCGGGATGCTTGCGCGACTGTGCGGCACAATCGCCCCGGCTGGGATGTGCGGCAAGCTGATATTCGTAACCTCGATGGGCGGGATTTACGTGGAATTGATGTCCTCGCGGCAGGTATTCCATGCCCGCCTTTTTCCGTAGCTGGACAACAAAAAGGGTCAGACGACGAGCGCGATTTATTCCCGACGATGCTGCGCCTTGTCCGTGAAAGTCGCCCTATGGCGGATTTAATCGAGAATGTACCGGGGTTCGCCTCATCACGATTTAATACGTATCGGGAAGCGATTTTTGATCAGCTACGCTTATTAGGCTATGAACTCCACACGAACATTTTTAATGCCGCAGATTTTGGCGTGCCACAGCTTCGCCCACGATTTGTAATGGTGGGGATTAAAACCTCGTTGAAACGCCCCTTTACATGGCCTCAACCTTCTAAAACGCGCCTAACAATCGGGGATGCGCTCTATCCGTTTATGGCTGAATGTGGGTGGGCGGGCGCATTGGCTTGGCGTGATGGCGCACAGGACATCGCCCCTACCTTAGTAGGAGGGTCTAAAAAACATGGTGGGGCTGACCTCGGGCCAACCCGTGCTAAAGCAAAATGGGCGAGTTTAAGCGTAGATGGAAAGGGCGTAGCTGATGCGCCACCCAACACCCTCACACCTCTTGATGCGATGCCTCGACTAACCAATCGTATGGCGGCACGGGTGCAGGGATTTCCAGAAGATTGGGTATTTCTTGGCAAAAAGACCTCGGTTTATCGCCAGATTGGAAATGCTTTCCCGCCGCCAGTCGCTACGGCTATCAGTCAAGCCATTGTCAACGCCTTAGCGAAAGGGCGTAAAAAAAGACTCAGATTCTGCTCGATATTGATGTCCAACGCACCGTCCTGAAATGGTTGATGCAAAAGTTCCGAATCAACCTAGAAGAATAACCCTATGACTCCTCTTCAACTGCTTGTGATTGCCATAACCCTGATACCGCTAGGCTTTGTGCTGGCGGAAAAATTACGCGCCGATGTCGCCGCGTTATTGATTGCGCTGACGTTGGGAGTCGGGCAGTTCTTGGGCTTGGGTATTCTCGGCGCACCAGATACCCCCCGCGATGCCGCCAAAGCCCTCAGCGGGTTGAGTCAGCCGGTAGTGATGACGTTGTTTGCCCTATTTATCGTCTCACGCGGGCTGGAAAAAGTTGGCGTCACGCGCTGGATCGCCCAAAGGCTGTTAACGCTCGGCGGCACATCTGAGGCGCGACTGGTGGTTTTATTGACCACGGCCACCGCGCTTTTATCCCTATTTATGAATAATCTGGCGGCGGGCGCATTGCTCGTCCCCAGCGCGATAGATATTTCACGCCGGACCGGGATTTCGCCCTCAAAATTACTGATTCCGGTCTCATTTGGCAGTTTATTGGGCGGCGTGGCGACCTATTTCACCACCGCCAATATCATCGTTAGCGACTTGTTGACGGCGGCTAATCCCCCACAAGCGCCGCTAGGGATTTTAGATTTCACCTCCGTGGGCGGTCTGATTGCCGTGGCCGGTATCGCGTATATGGCGCTGATTGGCCGCCATTTATTGCCGAGCGATAAAGTCAAATCCCCCAAGAACACGCCAGCTATCAACCGAAAAATGGCCTATGGGATGGAAAATCGCTTCTGGGAATTGACGCTACCCATCGGTTCACCGTTTGATGAACATACCTTTGAGCAATTGTCGATTGATGCGGCGGATGTGCTATGTGTGGAGCAGCGCCGGCAGACCATTAATGCGCCGCTGCCGGGCCAAGTCGTCCGAGCGGGTGATGTGTTGGTGCTGGTCGTCTCAGAGGAGCGTGCTAACGCCCTCGCAACCCAGAGCAAAGGCACATTAGAGGCGATTTCGTCAGAGTCGATTGTAGCCCGCAATTATGTTTTTATTGAAGCGATTCCCGCCCCTCATGCGGGCGCAGCCGGGCGTACCACCCGCGAGATGGAGTTCCGGCGTCAGACCGGCTTTGCGCCTGTCGCGTTGCTGCGCGAGGGGGTGAGCCAGCAAGACGCTGTGTATAACCAGCGCTTAAAACTGGGCGATTCGGTGTTGATGATCGGGCCAGAAACCCGCCTGCGCCGCCTAGTCAGCCGACCAGAGTTTTTGATTTTGAATCCACAAGATACCGACGGCGTGACCAGTCGCCGCCGCGCCGCGTTCGTGATTGGCGTGACATTGGGCGCGATTGGGTTATCGGTTGCGGGCGTGCCAGTCTTTATGGCGATGTTGACAGCTGCGCTGGCAATTATCCTGACCGGCGTCATTAAAATGGAGGATGCTTATAACACAATGGAATGGCAGGCCATTTTCCTGATTGCGGGGATGTATGCCGCCAGCCAAGCGATGGTCAATACGGGCGCGGCGGGCGTGATTGGTCAACAGGTCGTGCATTGGGTTGAGCCGTTCGGCGGCTTGGGGTTGGCGGCGGGCGCGTATCTATTGAGCGCGGCGCTGACTCAGATTATGGGCGGACAAGTGACGGCCTTCGTGACCGGCCCGATTACGATTAGCGCCGCGATTGTGTTGGGCGTGAACCCGCAAGCCATCGCCGTCGCTACCGCCATCGGTTGCTCGGCCTCGTTCATCACGCCGCTGTCCCATCCGGTCAATTTGTTGGTGATGGGTCCCGGCGGCTATACCATGCGCGATTTTGCAAAGGTCGGAATCGGGTTATTGGTGGTATGTTTTATCATGTTGGTGATTGGGATGCGCGTATTTTGGGGATTATGAGGCAAAACATGAAAATCGGGTTGCAAATCGTATGGTTCAACTGGGGCGACTTATCCATCCGCGATACGCTGATTCAGGTCGGGAAACGCGCCGAATCCGCCGGATTCAGCAGTCTGTGGTCGCTTGACCATTACTTTCAGATGGAAGGGGCTGGCCGCGCCGAAGACCCGATGCTGGAAGCCTATACCACGCTGGGATTTCTGGCCGGAGTCACCCAGAAAATCACGCTGGGGACGTTGGTCACGGGCGTGGTCTATCGTCACCCCGGCGCGTTGATTAAAACCGTCAGCACGCTAGACGTCTTATCCGGCGGGCGGGCGTGGTTGGGGATTGGCGCGGCGTGGTATGAACGCGAGGCGTTGGCGCTCGGTTTGCCGTTCCCGCCGCTGGCGGAGCGTTTTGAGCAACTAGAAGAAACGCTGCATATCGCGCATCAGATGTGGGCGGGCGAGGTGCGCCCATATCACGGCAAGCATTTTCACCTGAATGAGACGCTTGACCAGCCGCGCCCACTGCAAAAACCACACCCGCGCATCATGATTGGCGGCAGTGGCGAGAAAAAGACCCTGCGGATGGTCGCGCAATACGCCGACGCTTGTAATTTTGACGGCGGACTCGGCGTGGATGGGATAACGCACAAACTGAATATTTTGCGCGGTCACTGCGCCGATGTCGGGCGCGATTATGCCGCCATCGAAAAGACGGTGGTCACGGGCGCGAATCTTGTCCCCGGCGGGCGCAGCGCATCCGACATCGTAGAGTATTGCAAATCGCTGCGCGAGGTCGGGATTGACCATGTGATTTTCAACATGACCAACCTGCACGAATTCACCCCGATAGACACGTTTGGCGACCAGATTATCCCCGCCGTGAGTGGGTTATAGCATAGCCTGATGTCGCGTATCACCCGTTTTTTTGCCGTTTTAATCGGTTTTGCGCTGAGTGCTTGCTCACCGGTATCTGCGCCCAAAGTGACGCTGATTATCGCGGCGGCAGCGGATTTAACACCGGCTTTTACTGAGCTTGGCGTCTTGTTCACCCAACAGACCGGTATTGAGGTCGCCTTTAATTTCGGTTCAACTGGTTTGCTCACCGAGCAAATTGAGCAAGGCGCACCGATTGACCTGTTTGCCGCCGCCAATCAGTCCTATATTCAACAATTGGATGCGGCTGGACTGGTGTTGTCGGACAGCATCGCGCTATATGCACAGGGGCGTCTCACGCTCTGGACACGCGCCGATAACCCGCTGACGTTTGAAACGCTAGACGATTTATCAGACAGTCGGGTTAAGCGTATCGCCATCGCTAACCCTGAACACGCCCCGTATGGTGTCGCCGCCCGCGAAGCGCTGCAATCCGCCGGATTATGGGACGCCCTCCAACCCAAACTGATTTTGGGCGAAAATGCCGCGCAAACCTTCCAATATGCTGAGACGGGCAATGTCGATGTCACCATCGCGCCGCTGTCACTCAGTCTTGCCGCCGGAGAAGTTGGGCGATGGGTATTGTTGCCCGTCGAGGCGCATAACCCGCTTAACCAAGCGCTCGCCGTCATCAAAAGCAGTCTACACGCCGATGAAGCGCGTCAATTTGGGCTGTTCGTCAACAGCGCAGCGGGACGCGAGGTGATGCGGCGTTATGGGTTTACCTTGCCGGGTGAGGCTGCGCTCGAATGAGCTTGAATCCGTTTTGGCTGTCTTTGCAAGTCACGGCTACAGCGGTGGTCGCCATATCCTTAATCGGCATCCCGCTGGGTTACATGTTGGCACGCTCGCTCTTTCGGGGGAAATTACTGGTCGAGACGCTGATTTATCTGCCGTTGGTGCTGCCGCCCACGGTGGTCGGCTACTATTTGCTGCTGCTTTTGGGGCGTGAGGGGGTAGTGCGCCAAATATTCACCGTGGATGTGCTGTTCACATGGCAAGCCGCCGCGATTGCCTCGGCGGTGGTCGGCTTGCCCTTAATGGTGCAATCGGCCAAGACCGCCTTTGAGGAGATTGACCCTGATATTGAGGACGCGGCACACGTTGATGGGGCGGGTTTTTGGGCGACGCAACGCTATATTACATTCCCGTTGGCGCGGCGCGGCTTGATGTCTGGGCTGATTTTGAGCGCGGCGCGGGCGCTGGGCGAATTTGGCGCGACGGTGATGGTGGCGGGCAATATCCCGGGACGCACCCAAACCCTCCCGCTGGCGATTTATGACGCGGTTCAAGCGCGCCGCTATGACGACGCCAATTTGATGGTCTTGGTGATGACGGTACTGGCCTTCAGCGGATTATGGGTGGTCTACCGGCCAAACCAGCGGGTTCGCAGGGTATGGTAGGCGGGCGGGGCCGCGTCCCCGCCCGCCGATGACCGCAAACCCTCAGAAACCGTTTGAATATTCGACATCAGGGTGGATTCGCTGTTTATCCACGGCGGGCGCGCAAGCGTCGCCCCTACGAAATTCTCGGTAATGTGTGTTCAAAATCGCGTCACCGGATGTCTTGTAGGGGCGAGACTTGTCCGCCCGATGAATTTTCAAACGGTTTCTTAGGGATAGACGACAAAAAACGGGATACTGTATCTCAGCATCCCGTTTTTTGCCGTGTGAGGGGCTAATCGCCGTCCTCGACCTTATCCATGCGCCGTTTGAGGCGTTCGATTCGGCCTTGCTCCGGGCGGATACGGTTGAATAGGCTGCCGTACTGCCGTTTGATGCGCCGGAATGACGATGCAGCCGAGGCTTGCAGGAGTTCCAATTGCTTCATTGGCCCGGTCTTGCGCGGCACAGCGCCCGCGCCCGTCCACTGCACAATCGAGGCCGCCCACGTCAAGCCGCCGCCGAAACCGATAAAAGCGATATAGTCGCCTTTTTTGATGCGCCCCTCGCGCTCGGCCTCAACCATCGCCAGCGGAATCGACGCGGCAGAGGTGTTGCCATAGCGGTCAAGGTTGGTATAGAACATCGACTTATCGAACCCCAACTGGCGGGCGGCGGCGTCGATAATCCGCATATTGGCTTGGTGCGGGACAATCAGGTTGATGTCGGAAGGCTTAATCCCCGCGTCGGCGGCGGCGCGTTTGATGCCATCGCTCAGGACGCGGGTGGCGAACTTGAACACCTCTTGCCCGTCCATATACATCTTGCCCATCTTGTGGCCGTTGATGGCCTCGTGATGTAGGTCGAGGTCTTGGCTGCCGAAGGTCGGGATGCCGAGGTGCTTGGCGTTTTTCCCCTCGCTGCGGAGGATGGCCGAGAGTACGCCGCCCGGTTGCTCGCTGCGTTGGAGCAACACCGCGCCCGCGCCATCGCCGAACAGGATGCACGTCCCTCGGTCTGTCCAGTCCATCACGCGACTCATCGTCTCTGACCCGATGACCAGCGCGGTATCAATCGCCCCGCTGCGGATAGATTGGGCGGCCATTTGTAAGCCATAGACGAATCCGCTGCACGCCGCGCTCAAATCGAACGCGCCCGCGTTATCCGCCCCGATTTCGGATTGGATGAGGCTGGCAGTGGACGGGAAAATGCACTCCGGCGTTGAAGTCGCGCAGACAATTAAGTCCACCAGCGAGGCGTGCAGACTGCCCATCTGCAATGCGCCCAACGCGGCTTTCGCGCCCAGCGTCATCGTCGATTCCGAGTCGCTGGCGATGCGGCGCTCACGGATGCCCGTGCGCGCCACAATCCACTCATCGGTGGTCTCGACAAAAGCCGAGATGTCATGATTGGTCATGACCTTCTCAGGCACGCCCATCCCCCACCCAACGATGTGGGCGTAGTACGGCGGTTTAGGGGTCTCTTTAGGATCGGCCATTCACGTATTTACCAAATACCAACACAGCGTTATGGCCGCCGAACCCAAACGAGTTCGACATCGCCACGGAAATTGCTTGCGACTTTCCGACATGAGGGGTGTAGTTCAGGTCGCATTCGGGGTCTGGATTATCGAGGTTGATGGTGGGCGGGACGAAACTGTTTTGCATCGCCATGATGGTCAAGACGGCCTCAACCGACCCAGCGCTGCCCATCATGTGGCCGGTGACTGATTTGGTCGAACTGATGGGGATGTTATAGGCTTGTTCGCCCAGCGCACGCTTGATGGCGGTGGTTTCGCTCTTGTCATTCAGATAGGTGGATGTGCCGTGCGCGTTGATGTAATCAATCTGATAAGGCGTGACGCTGGCATCCTTGAGGGCGCGTTCCATCGCTTTGGCCGCGCCTTCCCCCGTCTCTAACGGGGCGGTGACGTGATGGGCGTCCGAGGTGTGACCGTAGCCGAGGATTTCGGCGTAAATCTTCGCGCCGCGTGCTTTCGCGTGTTCGTATTCCTCTAAGATGAGGATGGCAGCGCCTTCACTGACCACAAATCCGTCGCGGTCTTTGTCAAATGGGCGGCTGGCGCGTACTGGGTCGTCGTTGCGGCGACTGATGGCGGTCATATTGTTGAAACTGGCGATGGTCAGTTCGACATTGGCGGCCTCACTGCTGCCCGCGAGCGCGACGTTGGCTTGGCCGCGCCGAATCATCTCGGTGGCTTCGCCGATACAGTTATTGCCGGTGGCGCAGGCCGTCGCCAGTGAGTAGTTGGGGCCGCGTGCGCCATACTGCATCGAAATCCGTGACGAGACGGCATCTGGCAGCATCATTGGGACGAGCAGCGGGCTGACGGCGCGTGCGCCGCCTTCGAGGAAGGTCAAGACGGATTGGAAGATGGTATGGATTCCACCGATGCCCGTCCCGACCACGACGGCGACATCGTAGCGGTTTTCCTCTGTGATGATGAGACCGCTGTCGTCCATCGCTTGCTTGGCGGCAAATAGCGCCAATTGGGTCACGCGGTCTGTCCGGCGTGCTTCACGTTTTCCGAGGAAAGTTTCGGGGTCAAAGCCTTTGACTTCCCCCGCGAAATGATTTTCCAGCTTGTAGGGGTTGAACTGGGTGATTGGCCCAATGCCAGAAACGCCATCGGCTGCGTTCTGCCATGCTTCTTGTACTGTATTACCGATGGGGCAGGTAACTCCCATGCCGGTGACAACGACACGTCTTCTTTCAGCCACGGTCAAAAACTCCCGTAATTGGTTGTGATAGGGTCTGAGTGCTATTGATGATAGCACATGCTGATGATATGACGTATTGAACACCACAAAACGCACGGGGTTTCGGTCAGATAATCATAGAGAGGCTAACATCCTGCCAGACTCCCCTTACGTGCGGACGGAAAGCTGGGATTCTGTTATACTATCGGCGCAATAATGAGGTCGAAAAACAAGCATGATTTTTGTCACAGGGGCAGCCGGGTTTATCGGGCGGGCGCTCGTCCAGAAGTTATTGGATGAGGGGCAGTCGGTGCGCGTGGTGTTATCACCGCGCCTGCTCAAGCGCCGCCGCCAGCCCAGTTGGATGGGGCATGACCGCCTAGAAGTGGTGTCTGGATTATTGACCGATGCAGAAGTGCTTTACCGGGCGCTAACCGGGGTGGATGTGATTTTTCATCTTGAAAACGCGCAATGGTGGGGGCGTCCGCGCAATTTGGAGCGCGTCGAGTTGGTCGGACTGCGGTATTTAGGCGCGGCGGCCCGGACGGCGCGTGTCGGGCGGATTATCACGCTCAGTCATTTAGGGGCGTCTCCATCGTCAGCCTTCCCAATCCTCAAAGTCAAGGGACAGGTCGAGGAGGGCGTCAAGAACAGCGGCGTAGCCTATACCATCATCCGCAGCGGCTTGGTCTATGGCGCTGATGATGCGTTCATCAATCATATTGCGATGATGCTGGCGACCAACCCAATCTTATTCCTAATGCCCGGAAGCGGCGATGTGGTGCTGCACCCGATTTATATTGATGATTTGGTCGCGGCGCTGGTCAATACCCTCAGCCGAATTGATACGGTGGATAATGTGATTGAGATTGGCGGCGCGGAATATACCACACTGTATGACCTAATTCGGACGGTGATGCGCGTCACGCGGATGGGACGTCTGGTGATTGGACTGCCGCCGTATATCTTGCGCCTGACCAGCGGGATTTATTCGCGGATTCTGCCACGCTCGCTGATCACGCCGCAGTGGATGGACTTGCTGGCGGGAAATCATACGGCGCGGCTGGGGAATCTATATGACCATTTTGGGGTGCGCGCCCGCCGATTAGAGGATACGCTGTTAACCTATCTGCCCAAACGCCGCTGGTTTTTTCGCGGGTTGGCCTATGTGTTTCGCCGCCGCCCACGGGAAAATTGAGTGATGAGTTTCAAGTGATGAGTGATGAGAAAATCGCCTATCTACGGATATAAACGGTAATTTGTAGGGACATGGCACTGGCGTGTCCGTTGAGTGAAACAGTGAGGATTGTGCGGTGAGCGATAATTTAACCATTCGTCCGCTGACGACTCTGGACGAGATGTATGCGGCGGCTGATTTGCAGCGCACGTTTTGGGGCAGCGATGTCGAGTCGGTTGTCCCTGCGCAGATGTTGTATACGATTTATGAGAGCGGCGGCCATATCATCGGCGCATTTGATGGGAGTCGGATGGTCGGCGTCCTGATGGGTCTAATCGGGACGGATACCGCTATCCGAGACCGGCCAGCGATGGCGAATCTGTTGATTGCCAGCAAACGGATGGTGGTTTTGCCGGAATATCGTAGCGGCGGCATCGGCTATAAGCTGAAATTGGCGCAGCGTGACGCGGCCATCCAACAGGGTATTCGGCTGGTGACGTGGACGTTCGACCCGTTGAAATCGCCCAACGCGCATCTGAATCTGCGTAAATTGGGCGGGATTGTGCGCGAGTATAAAATCAATGCTTATGGCACGGATGATAACAATGGCTTGTCGCAGTTTGGATGGTCAGACCGCATTCGCATCCAGTGGTGGGTGACTCATCGGCGGGTGGAGGAGCGTATTAAAGGCGCACGAGTGGACTTAAAGCTGACACATTATCTGGACGCCAACGCCACATTGGTCAATCCGAGTGGCATGGCGGATGGGGTAGCCGTGCCGGGGGACATCGCCAATACCGTTAATACCGCCTTTGCGTTGGTCGAAATTCCATTGGATTTTGACCGCATCACGAAAGTCGAGCCGGAAATCGCGCAAGGTTGGCAACAGCATATCCGCCAGACCATGCTGCCGTTGTTTAGTTTGGATTATTTCATCTCGGACTTTTTGCGCGGCACGGTAGACCGGCGCGAGCGAGCCTTTTATCTGTTCAGCGCCGATTATGGGTTTGATTTCAGCGCGAACTAAGAACAGTGATGAGACAATACCTTCGCCAAAATCCGATTGATATTACACACATCATTAGCGGACACGTCAGTGCCGTGTCCCTACAGTAAAATCACGCCACGGGAGAATTTGTATGGACAACGCCTGTGTTGTTGATGATAATCAAAATTGGCGAAGGTATTGATGAGAGAAATACGAATTAACATTAGCGGACGCCCAGAAGGGCGTCCCTACACCGCATTATTATGTAGGGGACGGAAAGAATCCCGTCCGTCATTAAGGGGGAAATGATGAATCCGATTACCATCCAAGACGTGATTTTGCACCCGGTAGGGCTGCCGCTGGTCGAAAAACTCAAGACCAGTTATGGCGCAGAGCCGTTCAAATCGGCGGTCATCGTCGAACTCATCACCAGCGACGGGCGCATCGGTTGGGGCGAATGCCCGACCAAGATGCGTCCGTCGTATGCCTATGAGACGATGGCGACGGCGCTGCACATCCTGAGTGAATTTTTGATTCCGGCGGTATTGGGCAAGACCATCACCAGCCCGACGGAATTGCCCAAGCTGATGGGCGCGTCACGCGGCCACCCGATGTCCAAACACGCGCTAGAATCGGCGGTCTGGGATGTCTGGGCGCAAGCCAACGATATGACCCTTGCGGAAGCGTTCGCCGCGCATCTGCCGGAAGGCCACACGCTAAAAGGTCACGCGCTGGTCGGCGTCAGTATCGGCATCCAAGAGACGATTGAGCAAACTCTAGACATCATCACCAAGCGACTGGAACAGGGCTACGGGCGCATCAAGCTCAAAATCGCGCCGGGATGGGATGTTGAATTGGCGCGGGAAGTCCGCAAGGTCTACCCCGATATTTCGCTGATGTTGGATGCCAACAGCGCCTATCGTTTGAGCGATAGCGACCACCTCAAGCAACTGGACGACCTGAATCTGCTGATGATTGAGCAGCCGCTAGGGTTTTATGACATCTACGAACACAGCAAGCTCCAGCCGATGCTCAAGACGCCGGTCTGCTTGGATGAGAGCATCCACAGCGCGGGCGATGCTCAGATGGCGATTGAATTGGGCGCGTGCAAAATCATTAACCTGAAACCGGCGCGAGTCGCGGGTTATACCGAGAGCCTCGAAATCTACAAAATTTGCGTCGATAACAACGTCCCGTTATGGGTCGGCGGCTTGTTAGAAACCGGGGTAGGGCGGGCGGCGAATCTGGCGTTTGCGTCATTGCCGGGGGTGACTCTGCCGTGTGACATCAGCGCGACAGACCGCTATTATTTGCAAGATTTGACCGAACCGCCGTTCGTCCTCAGCGCGGGCAGCGTGATTAATACGCCGTCGGGTATTGGCTTAGGCGTGGAAGTCCAACGGGATCGCATTGAGTCCGGCAACGCGTTCTGGCGCGAGAATTATCCGTATAAGGTGTAAGTTAGAAGCTTGCAGTAGGGGCTTGTCAAGCCCCTCATCAGTTGCCAGTAAAAGGAAACATAGATGACCTATCAATACCAATCCCGCTTACGCATCTTTGTACGTATTTTAGGGTTGACCTTATGGGGAAATCGAAACAAATTCAAACGATTATTTGGGTGTGTTTTATGCTAAAACCCCGATCAAAGATCGTTTGGATCTTAAATCATCCCTCCATTAGCGGGAATAACCTTGTTTGTTGGCGTTCTGTTTTGTCTGTTACTGCTCCCAGCTTTTGGGGCTTTCATACTGTTTCCTACGAAAGACGCAAATGATGTAATGGGTGCTTTTTTTACTGTATTTTCCTACGCCGCTATAATTGGCTTACCCTTAAGTATTGTATTCGGCTTCGTTTTGGGTTTGGTGAATGGCGCTTTAACACTTTTATTATGGGGCGTTGAAATAGACCTCAAACAATGTAGAATATAGGCTATGGCTAAACGACAATTTCACCTCAACGAGCAAGAAATCGCCCAATTGCGACGTGCAGAAGCATTGACGCGAGATATCCATG
>DAOTTP010000011.1:0-2931 GCA_034437835.1 Anaerolineae bacterium
GACCTCGTGCGCGAGGAATTATCCAAGAACCGCCCGTGCGTGGTCTATCTGCGCCAGACCGCCACCCGTGACATCCAGCCCCGCTTGGAAATGCTACTGCGCCAACACGTCCCAGACGCTCGCCCGTTCATCCTCAAGAACACGGTCGACGCCGAACGACGCGAAGCGGTCATCGAGCGCGAAATCGCCAAAGGGACGAATGTCGTGCTGTGCAACCCTGAGTTGGTCAAAACCGGATTGGATTTGATCCACTTCCCGACCCTGATTTTTTATGAGTTGGTCTTCAACCTGTCAACCTTGATGCAAGCGGCGGCACGCTCGTATCGCCTCAACCAGACCCACACGCATTGCAAAGTCATTTATCTGTATGCCGAGGGGACGATGGAGCAGACGGCAGTACAACTGATGAGCCGCAAGCAGCGAGCGGCCAAGCTGCTGACCGGCGACATTGGTTTGACCGGACTAGACGCGCTGACTGAGGGAGAAGGCGGCTTCGAGGAGGCTCTGTTAGACGCCATCGGGCGCGATGACGCACTGCTGGATCCGTCGCAGTTGTTCAAGGCATCAACCATCACCAGTGACATCGACGCCGAGGATGCGGCCTATTGGAACGTCGAAGATGTTGCACCGCAAACCGACCCAATCCTGACGGCCGCGCTGGAATTGGGGGCGAGGGTCACGCTAGAAATCGAAACACCAGATGAGGCACATATCCAACCGGCGACCTTGGCCGATTATCTAGATTCGGTGAGTCTAATCGGGGATGCCAAGCGCTGGGCAAAACTCAAGCGCGAGGGGATGGCATTGGTAGAAGCAGGTAAGTCGCAAACCAACCTCGGCGCGTGGCTGACCGAGAATCGAATCGTCTTTCCCGGCTGCGAGGGGGAAGTGGCGGCCAAATTGGTCGAGTGGATGCCCGCTAAAGCACTAGAAACGCCTGTATTACATATCGAACCGCGCCGTCCGGTGGTGCTGGAGGCCAAACCGAAGCGCAAACCACAAACCAAAATCGTCACCTTCCCACAGACCGAAACACTCCACGACGATGCGCCAGTCAAGCAATTGGCGCTGTTCTGATGCCATGCGCGATCAACAAGACGCCTTTTTCGCGGCACTCTTGGGACGATGCAGCCCTTATCATGGTTCAGCCTGCCTCACGCTCACCGCCCTGCACCCAGATGGAAATCGTCCCACACCGTCACGCCATATCAAGCTGGGCGAGGCGACTGCCTTGCAGACGGCACTGGATCGACTCGATGCGGCCAACCATCTCGGTTGGGGCGCATACTTCGCGGTCGGATGGCGGAAAACGGGGTTGTCCCGCTGGCAGCGTGGTGGCGTTGAGGCGGTGGTGGCGCTGCCCGCCCTGTTCGTCGATGTCGATGACCCATCCCCAGACTCACTGGCAAGCTTGAGGAGTTTTCCCATCGCACCCTCGTGTATCGCTCACAGCGGGGGCGGCTACCATGCTTATTGGTGGCTGGATCAACCGACGGCAGAGCTCGATAGGGCGCGGCGCGTATTAAAGGAACTGGCATCTAAGTTGGGCGGCGACTCGTTGAGTGTCGCCCAGAGTTTGCGGGTGGTCGGCAGCATCAACACCAAACCGAGCCGATCGGGCGCAGTGTGTCATCTGATTGACCTCAGCCAACAGCGTTACTCGTTCGACGACTTCACTGGCCTACTGCCCAAACCACAACGGGTAAGACCGTCCTCACCATTTGCCCTCAACCCGACATCCATCGCACACCTTAGTGACAGCTTGCTCAGGCAGGGTTTTAAACGGCGCGGGGATTGGCTCAACGGCGCATGTCCATACCCCGAACGCCACAAACACGCAGACCACCGCCCGTCATTCGGCTTCAACACCCGCACCGGTTACGGCTACTGTCACGTGTGCGGCTCGATGCTGCTCAAAGACTTGTGCGTGGTACTGAACCTCTAAAGTGGTTTACCCGATACAACATGCCAATGCAGGTGCTTTGACTCCTGATAAGCGCCGAGATTGGTCACGATACGGCATGAACCATGTTCGGCCAAGACTTGCGCTGCAACCTCGCGGATGACTGCCATCAGCTCCAACAGCAGCGCATCATCGCCCGGTTCAAAATCGACCAGCGATGGAATGTGCAGCTTGGGAATGACCACGATATGCACCGGATAGAACGGGCGGGTATGGAAATAGGCCAACACCTGTTCAGTCTCGCGCACTTTCTCCACTACTGTCTTACCGCTCAAAACCTCATCGCAATAAAAATCGCTCACGTCACTCTCCACAGTAAAGGATAGGCCATGTCCGACCTAAAACCAGCCGTCACCAGCCATTCTACCGTCATCACCCTGACCCTGCCGGAGGACTCGACACACAACGCGACCCTGCTCATCCAGCGCGGCGACTTGGCGCGACTGCACCAATTCACCTACGCCCGCGTGGCCGACTTGAGCGAGATCATCGCTGAGGCGCTGCTCGGTCTTACGGAGATTGAAGCCAATCCGCCGGTGATTTCCGAACCTGAACCCGTCGCCGAAAAACCTAAACCGACAGTGAACAAATCCACCAAGCCCGTGCCGTCTGAACCGACCCTTGATGTCCCGCTCAAGAAGGGGGTGAAGGCGATCAAAATCAGCCACATCAAGATCATTAGTGGGGACACAGACGCTGCTGCCTATCGTCAAGCCGTCGCGCTGGCCGGACGCTTAATCGACGGCAAGTTATGGGATGGGCAGACCCCCATCCGGTTTGAGGATGTCTACCGGGTCGCCAAGAAGATGAAATTCTTGACCGACAAGGATTTTTCCTTGTTCACGCTGACCGATTTCGTCCAAGTCAACGACGAAAGCTCTGAACTTTTGGATCAGGCTGATGGAGATGAATCCTCAGCTGTCGAATCCGACCATACCGTCTTGCTCTAGCCCAATTTCACAAGCCAT
>DAOTTP010000012.1:0-43261 GCA_034437835.1 Anaerolineae bacterium
GTGAAACAGGTTATACGGGCGTTTTGCAATACAGGCTTGGAATAGGCCAAACCATACGATGGATTTTTGAAACTGAGATAAGGAACTTTGCCGTATAGTGTGGCTGATTTGATCGAGCCAGCGATTTTCGTCATCTGTAAAATAAATATTGCCAAACGTATCTTGAATGAAGGTCGGGGCGGATATCTCAGATGAGGTCAATAGCAACTCATCCAATACTTTTGACGGTACTATTTCGCCGGTATTTTCGATGAGGGCATGAGCAATGGTCTGGTTGAAAATTAGGTAATCGTTATAAATGACTTGTTTACCGGCATTTTTGAACAAATGACTCACGACACTTGTGCCGCCGAATACATCTAAGACGCTTTCAAACGGCAAATGCGCCACGTTTTCCCATATCCACTCTGCCAATTGACGCTTACTGCCTTGATAGCGAGTTGACGGAAAGGGAGCGTTAAACGGGCGCTGACTGTCTGGCGAAAAGAGGGAAAGCTGACGAAGGTTCATGAGAGCGACCAATAATGATGATGTTTTTAAAAGTATAGCGCACATTAGAGGCGAGGGCGCAGCGCGATATCGCCGCGCCCTATGGTGTGAGGCTGGATTACCGTCCGCGTTTGCGATTGCCGCTGGCGCGGTCTTTCGGGGCGTCGCTGAACGCTACCGCGTCGTCGGCCTCTTTCAGCGCCAGAATCCCGCGCAGTTCAAACAGTTGATCGCGCAGTGCAGCCGCCTTCTCGAATTCCATCATGCGGGCGGCGACCTTCATCTCTTGTTCGATGTCTTTTGCCAGCTTGTGCAGATCGGCCTTGGACATCGCTTGCAAATCGGGTTTTTCCATCGGCACAGCGTTCGGATCGCCTTCCGCCACCAACATCTTCACACGGCTGGTCAGGTCACGAATCGACTTGATGATGCTGGACGGGATGATGCCATTGGCCTCGTTGTGAGCGCGTTGGATGTTGCGGCGGCGGTCAGTCTCGGCGATGGCGGCCTTCATACTGTCGGTCATCTTGTCGCCATATAGGATGACTTTGCCCTCAATATGACGGGCGGCGCGTCCGATGGTCTGAATCAGCGCGGTCTGACTGCGGAGGAAGCCTTCTTTGTCGGCGTCCAAAATCGCCACCAGCGAGACTTCCGGCAAGTCGATGCCCTCACGGAGCAGGTTAATCCCGACGATCACATCATAGACGCCCATGCGGAGGTCGCGCAGGATTTCGATGCGCTCCAATGTCTCAACATCCGCGTGTAGATATTGCGCCTTGATGCCCATTTCGTTGAAATACCCGGCCAATTCCTCGGACATACGCTGGGTGAAGGTGGTGATGAGCGTCCGCTGACCCTTTTTCACTCGCAACGCGACCTCTTGCAGCAGGTCGTCAATTTGCCCAGCGGTGGGGCGCACGAACACCTCTGGGTCGATGATTCCGGTTGGGCGGATGATTTGCTGAGCGATTTGTGCGCTGTGGGTCATCTCATACGGCCCCGGCGTGGCGCTCACAAAGATGGTCGTCCCCATGCGCTCCTCAAATTCATCGAAGCGCAACGGGCGGTTGTCCATCGCTGACGGCAGCCGGAATCCGTAATCGACTAAGGTCTGCTTGCGGGCTTGGTCGCCGTTGTACATACCGCGCACTTGCGGGAGGCTCATGTGCGATTCGTCCATCACCAGTAGATAATCGTCCGGGAAGTAGTCAATCAGGGTATGCGGGGCGCTGCCGGGTTGACGTTGCTCTAAGGTGCGGCTGTAATTCTCAATCCCGCTGGTGAAGCCGACCTCGCGCAACATTTCGAGGTCGTAGCGCGTGCGTTGCTCAATCCGTTGCGCTTCCAACACTTTGTCTTGCGACTTGAAGAACTTCACTTGCTGGTCAAGTTCGTCTTCAATGTCGCTGATGGCCTGTTTGAGTTTATCTTTGTCTGCGACGAATTGCGCGGCGGGGAAAATCACGACCACCGGTTGCTCGGCCAAAACCTCACCGGTCAAGGGATCAAAGCGGATGATGCGTTCGATGTCGTCATCGAACATCAGGACGCGATAGGCCGATTCCTCATAAAACGGGTAGATTTCGAGCGTATCACCGCGCACGCGGAAGGCGCCGGGGGCTAAGTCCATGTCGTTGCGGGCATATTGAAGCTGGACGAGTCGGCGCAGGATGTTCTCGCGCTTATGGTCGTCCCCGACTCGCAACTCCAGAATATACTTGCCCCATGTCTCGGGATCGCCCGTGCCGTAAATGCACGAGACCGACGCCACAATCAGCACGTCGCGCCGACTCAGCAAGGCGGCTTTCGATGCGATTCGTAACCGTTCGATGTGTTCATTGATTTGAGTCTGTTTTTCGATGAACAGATCGAAGCGCGGGACGTAGCTCTCCGGCTGATAATAGTCATAGTAGCTGACGTAATACTCGACGGCGTTCTTGGGGAAGAACTCTTTGAACTCGGCGTACAATTGCGCGGCGAGGGTCTTGTTATGCGCCATCACCAACGTCGGGCGCTGGAGTTTTTCTATTAATGCAGATACTACGTATGTCTTACCTGTTCCCGTGGCCCCCAATAAAGTTTGGATGCGGTGATTATGCTTTTCTACCCCCTCTATCAACTGCTGAATGGCGCTGGGCTGGTCACCGGTGGGTTGAAAATCAGACACGAGTTGGAACGGCGGCATGGGCGTTTCTCCTCTCGCAATCACAAAATAAGCTGCGAACGTCCGTTCGACAGCGGACTGATCATTTTAACCCGCCACACCACCTGATTCCAGAGGCAAAATCGCGAAAAGTTTACAGTTTGCAGTGGGAAGTTTTCAGTAAAGTGAGAGATGTCTGATTGCTTACCTTATAGAGATGTTATAATGGCGCGATTGAGTTAATCAGTTTTCCTTTTGATGATAAGGTTTGGTTTATGCAAATCATTTATGACCGCGACGGTCAACAATTCCCCGTCACATTGACCCAGAACGCCGACGCGACGTATACGGCAGTCGTCGCAGACCGGACATATATCGTCAATGCGACTCAGGCGGCGGATGGGCGTTGGCTGTTGGATTTTGGGACGCGGCGGGTGCAGGTTTATACCGCGTCGGACGGGGCGCGGCGATTCGCTCAGGTGATGGGCGGTGACTCGTTTGCGTTGCGCGTCGCAGAGTCAAAATCACGGCGGCGCGGTGGCAGCGCAGGCGCAGAAGGCAAACTCAGCGCACAGATGCCGGGTCAAGTGGTCGATGTATTGGTCAATGTCGGCGATGAGGTCAAGGCGGGGCAAGCGTTGGTGGTCTTAGAGGCGATGAAGATGGAAATCCGCGTGACCGCGCCCAAAGATGGCACGGTGCGCGAGGTCTATGTCAAAAAAGGCGATGTCGTCGAGCGCGAACAGCAATTGGCGCGACTGGACTAGCCTGCTGATTTTTCTCTCATGAGGTATGCTCACAGGATATGGCGTTGCCGTATTCTTTTTGGGTTTATCCTTTGGGGGGATTATGGCCTACAGCATTGAAAATACGATGGTGGATGGGATTGAAGTCATCACCTATCGCCCGAATCAGCCGAAATTTAAGACGCCGCTGGTATTCCAGCACGGGGCATGGCATGGCGCGTGGTGTTGGAAATATTGGCAAGAATTATTCGCCGAGTGGGGATGGGTTAGTCACGCGCACAGCCTCCCTTCACACGGAAAATCCGCGCATAAGCCGCCGATTCGTTTGTGTACGATGGGTTTGTATCGCGACACGCTCAAGGCGCAAGTTGACCGTTGCGAACGCCCGCCCGTCGTCATTGGGCATAGCATGGGCGGGATGATTACCCAGTGGTATTTGCAAAAGTATGGCGAACTACCGGCTGTCGTGCTTTTGGCGTCGATTCCGCTATATGAGTACCCGTGGCGCTATCTCAAACTTGACCCGTTGAGGATGTTACGGGCGTCGCTGACCTTTAGCGGTTCTCCATTTGTCGATACGCCCGCGCAGGTGAAAAAGATGTTCCTGACCGAAGGCGCATTGATGTCGGCAGAGGACTTACACAAGCGCATGGACAGCGAGTCGTTGCTGGTGACTCTCAGCCTTA
This sequence comes from Anaerolineae bacterium, assembly GCA_034437835.1. GTDB lineage: Bacteria > Chloroflexota > Anaerolineae > Aggregatilineales > Phototrophicaceae > Flexicrinis. Next base: position 4,068 of record DAOTTP010000012.1, read on the forward strand.
ATCCTCTCGTTTGGCATCCGCGTAATGATGTCAAAACACCGACGCTGGTCATGGCTGCTGAAAAAGACGGTCTATTCCCTGTCGCTGAGGAAAAAGCCTTAGCCGAGTTTTATCACGGGGATTTTTACGTTATCCCAGATACGGCGCATAATGCGATGATTGAGCGCAGCTATCAGGAATCGGCCAACTATTTGCACGATTGGCTGGTCGGCAAGGGGATAGAGTAAAAGCTAATGTGCCTCAATGCTCATGAGTTGGCCGCTGTAGTGGGCGCGATAGACGGTATAAACGGCCTCGTGAGTGAATAACTTGAGCGCGTCTTTGCCGACGTTAAACTCTGCCCCATCTAAGCGGATGAGATAAATTGCCACGTTGCGCGTGACCGGCTTGACGACGCGCTCTAATTTGCCGTGATGACGTTGAGCCTTCCCGCCGCGAATGTCGGCATTCAGACGTAACCATCCTCGCGCAAAATTGCCCATCACCGCCGCAGAGCAAATCGTGATGCCGATGCCGGTCAGGGTCAAAATCAGGGATGATTGGCGGCTGCCAAAAAATAAACATAAGGTGGCGACAAACGCCAGCACCAGTAGAATCCCGACCCCAATCAAGACCGAATTCCGTAGCCGTAACTTGAGGTTATAAACTTGCATTTCGCTCAGGTTGCCGTCACGGTTGGCAGCCAAGTCGTCGGCGGAAAAATCGAATACGCGCATCAAATCGGGTTGAGTCATGATGAAAAGCCAGAGTCCGCGTCCACATTTGCAGTCCGGCATTGTACAATCCCCAGACGCGAAGTTTTAGGGATAGAAATAGAAAACCCGTGACACTCATCCTCGGAATAGAAAGCTCGTGTGACGAAACCGCCGCCGCTGTGGTGGTCGATGGCCGTCGCATTTTGTCCAGCGTCGTCGCCTCACAGGTCGATTTGCACGCGCAATACGGCGGGGTTTACCCAGAAGTCGCCTCCCGCGCTCATGTCGAGGCCATCACGCCCGTGGTCAATCAAGCGCTCAAAGAGGCAGGCGCGTCGATTCACGATGTCGATGCCATCGCCGTCACACGCGGCCCCGGATTGGCGGGGTCGTTGCTGGTCGGAATCAATTACGCCAAAGGGTTGGCGCTGGTATCGGGTAAACCATTGGTTGGGGTCAATCATCTTGAGGGGCATGTCTATTCGCTATGGCTAACCCAACCGCTGCAAGAGACGACTTTCCCCGTCCTCGCCCTGATTGTCAGTGGCGGCCACACCGAATTATTGCTGATGCACGACCACGGTCAATATGAGCGACTCGGCGGCACATTGGACGACGCCGCAGGAGAAGCGTTTGATAAGGTCGGGCGGGTCTTGGGCTTGCCATTCCCCGGCGGCCCGAACATCCAAAAATCAGCAGAAAAAGGCAATCCTGATGCCTTCCAATTCCCACGCGGCAAGCGCGACTCTTCGTATGACTTCAGCTTCAGCGGACTCAAAACCGCCGTCTTGCGTGCCGTGACCGTTTCAGCCAATAAATCGACCAAAGCGGATGCGCCGGTGAGCGAGAAAAACGTCGTCCTCCGCAGCGGCTTGAACGTGAGTGATGCGTCGGCTAGTTTCCAAGAGGCGCTGGTTGATATTTTGGTCGAGAAATCTGCCCGCGCTGCCGCCGAATATGGCGTGACTGAAATCCTCATCAGCGGTGGGGTGAGCGCCAACAGTCGCTTGCGCGATGAGATGAAGCGCCGCGCCGGTTTGCCAGTACGCTATCCGCCGATTAATTTATGCACCGATAACGCGGCCATGATTGCCGCCGCCGGATATTATCGGTTTATGGCGGGGCAACGCGACGACCTTGACTTTGATGTCCTGCCCAATTGGCCGCTGACTCGCGGGATGTATGGGTGAGGGATGATTCCCGCCTTAAACCCAAACGCGGGGTTCTTATGGCGGACACCCCATGGGGTATCCCTACCGTTCTTTTGCTGGTTGTGTGGTTATTGACCAGTTGCGGTGGCGGGGTCGGGGTATTAAACGACGCCAAAGCCGAGTCATTAGCCCTAGAAATCGAAGCCGCCCTCGCCGAGTTTGATGTGCCGGGGGCGGCTTTTGCGTTGGTTTGGCCGGATGGCGAGTATATGGCGGGCTTTGGAGTCGCAGACATCGCGGGCCGTCAACCGGTGACTCCGGACTCACGATTCGCCGTCGCCAGCGCGATAAAACCGGCTGCCGCGCTCTGGATAGATGAGCGCGTCCAATCCGGCGCGATTCGATGGGACATGCCACTATCGAAATTGTGGCCGGAATTGGATTTGGGCGATGCTGGGGCGATTACGTTGGCTCAGGCCGTCGGGCAGACCTCTGGCTATCCGCGTGAGGATTGGGCGTGGATTGGCCGCGAGCTATCCGCCGCCGACCTCGCCGCCCTGATGCGCGAATCCGCGCCGGTTGCCTCTGCTGGGCGAGTATTCACCTATCACAATGTCGTGTTCGCGCTGGCGTTGCGCGGAGTCGCAGCCTATACCGGCGAGACGTTCCCAATTTATCCGCCCGATGTGACCGGTTATGACCGTGCATTGGACGGGCGACTCATCCCCTTGAGTGAGACGGCGCATCAGGCGGGGGCGATGTCTGTCATACTGGACGCCGGACTCAGCGCGTCAGAGTCTATCGAGATGATACGGGCGTTATTGGCCGATGATTCGCTGTTCACCGCTGAGACGGTCAGCGCGGCGGGGGCTGCCTGTTGTCCATTGGGCGCGGGTGTGCGCTATGGGCGCGGGATGTTCACCGAGCAGTATGCCGGTGTCAGAGTGTGGTTGCACGACGGCGATGGCTTGGGCTATACGGCGGCCATCATGCTTGACCCAGCGGCGGGAATCGGCGTATTTATCGCGGCCAACCGAGGCAATGCAGACGAGTTCATCCACGCACTAAGGTACGCCGTCATTGAATATGCTTACGGATTCATGCCCTCTGGCGCGGTTGCCATGCGTGACCGTTGGGCGCGAGAGGCAGCCTCTCAGCGCGACCTCGCACGGCGGGCGATTCCACCCATCGACTCTGACAGCGCGTTTGCGGGCGACTATCGCTCTGATTTGCGTTTGGGATGGGACGCCGAAAACGGATTAACGGTGTATCGTGGGGTATTCACATGGCGTTTGCGGTCACTTGCGCCCGGTTATGCGGTGGTTGACCACGGCTCATTGATTGGGCAAGCTATAGATTTGGTCTGTGTGGGCGGGGTACGTCGAATCGTCAGTAGCGGCACGGTTCTGGGCGAAGGCGATTCTTGCCCTAAATAGGATGAGAGCCACACAAAAAACCAACACTATAGTAACCTATTGTGATGAGGTTGTTTCGGTAGTTTTGAGGGTGTGCTATAGTATCCGGTATGGACGAGCAACGGTTGGACGCATGGATTGAGCGGATACGCACACGGGGCTGGGTTGGTTCAGTATGTGCGCTATTGGATGTCATCGAACCGCTTGCGCCGTTGGCCGCACAAATGTTGCATGTTAGTCACCCGGTCAGCCGGGTATTGGTGCGTGATTTTCCACTGGAAATTTTGGCCGATGTGTTGGAATCTCCGGGCGGGGTGGACGGGCTGCGGAAGCGGCTGCGTGAAGGATAAACCGCCGTACAGCGAGGGGGACGATTGGATACCGCGAATCATCAAGTGCTGACCATTTTGGTCTTGCTGTTGGCCTTTGCGGTCACAACGATTGTGACCCAATTTGTGCGCCGTCGGCCTGACTTATTTGTATTTCGGCGGCAGGACGCTTTCGACGCTCTGCCGGGATATGCCGCATTATCCGTGGAGTCTGGGCAGCCGCTGGTGGTCGCCGTCGGGAATGTGGGCTTGGGGGGCGATGGTTCTGTGATTGCGCTGGCTGCGGCGGAAATCGCCTATCAGGTCGCGGTGCGTTCGGCCTTCGGAGACCGTGCGCCGTTGCTGTCAACGTCTAGCCCAACCGGTTTAGCGCTCATCCAAGATACTGCACGGCGGGCGTCTAAGCGGGTTGGACATCGGCGTGAGTTCACGGATGCGCGTTGGTATCCGTCCGGCGCGAGTTCGCTGGCCTATGCCGCCGCGTTGACCGCGCTCCAACCACTGGAAGATACTTCGGCCAATATATTGGTCGGGCGGTTCGGCGCGGAGTTGGCCTTGATTGCCGAATCGAGCGTGCGGCGTGGTCATGCGGTGATTGCCGCCACAGACCGCTTGGACGGGCAGGCGGTTGCCTTCGCGTTTAGCTCACGGACGTTGATTGCCGAAGAATTATTTCAGGCATCTGCTTATTTGAGCGATAACGCCGCCCGTAAAGGCGAGACGGTGGCGTTGGATTTGCTGCGCGTGCTGCTGGTTGGGGTGATCATTTTGGTCGCTGCACAGCGCGTGCTGAATGGGGGAGGTTAGCGTGCGCGTGCGTTTGAGCGCGGTGCTGTTGACGGCGCTGACGATGGGATTCGGCCTGTTGACGCTGGCAGGGTTGGTGGTAGGGGATAACCTTGGCTTGCTGTCGCAAGTTGTGAACCAGACTCCTCTGCGGGCGCTGGTTCAATTGATGCTGCGGTTCGTGGTTATTATCACCGCCGTGGCTGTGATTGTCGGCGTGTTTAACCTGATTGCGGTGCATGTACGGCGGGCGGCGGCCAAGCGTAGCCTCGCTTTATATAGCGTAGTGATGTTGATTAGTTTTTGCGCGGTGATTTTCCTTAGCCTGCGCCCGTCAGCCGATGAGGGGCGGGTGGTCTTGGAAGAAGTCCAAATCGCCCTCGAATTGGCGTTTTCAGCGTTGGTGTTGTTCTCATTGGTCTATGGCGCGGCCTCGCTGACCAGCCGCCGCCCCAGATGGTCAAGCGCGTTATTCGTGTTGACGACAGTGGGGATGTTGCTGGCATCGGTCACGATGTCCAGCGCTTCACCGTGGGTTGCGGTGGTCGATTGGGTTAACGCCGTGCCGGTAGACGCGGGAACACGGTCTATTTTGTTGGGGACGGCGCTGGCGACCCTTGTCGCTGGTATCCGGGTGCTGGTCGGTCAAGACCGTGCCACACGAGAATAAGGGAGAGGGACGATGACCGATAACCTCGACCCAAACGATTTGTCTTGGCTGAACGACCCCAATGGGCAAGACGAGGACGATTTCAATTCAGAGTTTGGGACGGAACAACTGCTCCCCGACTGGGAATTACCCTCCTCTGATTCTGGGGATGGAGATGACCAGTTCTCGGGGCTGTTCGACGATGCGCCCGACGTATCCTCATTGAATAATCCGGCAGTCGTCACCAGCGAAATCCCGTCTTGGCTGCAAGCCAGCGCCCCTACCAGTGGGACGCAAGATATGAACGTGGTCGATAACCTCATCCCGTTGGGTCAGCCCGTCAACAGCGATACCGAGGGCATCCCGTCGTGGTTGGACACGCAGGAGATGGCGGCAGCGCCCATCGCTAATAAAGAGGATGTGCCGCCGTGGTTGGCGGAAGCCGACGAAACCTCCGCGCAGGCGTTCACCGAGGCGGAAGCGCAGGCCGAATCCCAGCCGATGGTCGCGCCCGGCGACCAAGCCAGCAACCTCCCAGCGTGGTTGCAAGACGCTGATGACCTCGGCGCGGCAGATGCCAATGCCTTTGAATCGTCATTTGACGACCTCGATTTCGACGTAGATGCCAATGCCGCATCGGGCGGGGTGAGTGACCCATTCGGCGGGGCGATCTCCCAGCAGCCCGCTTCATCGGTTTTTGGCGAAGATATCCCTGCTTGGATGCAGACCCGTGAACAATCTGGCGTGCCTCAGGATGATTTCGCCAGCCTCATGGCGGATATGCCGACCATCCCCGGCGAGACCACCGACCCGTTACTGAGCAATCTGCTCCAATCCGGCGGGGGGGCGGGCGATGCTGACCTCGACTTGTTGAGCCTGTTGGAACAAACCAACGGCGGTGAGTCGATTAGGACGGGCATGTTAGCGCCGATTGAAGGTCGCAATACCTCCCCTTCTGACATCAGCGATGATGATTTCCCAGATTTTGCCACGCTGTTGGCGCAACCCGACCCGACGCCAGAATTTCACCCGATGTTGGATGAGCCGACTGCACAGGCGGATGCCCCGTTCGACTTCTCGATGTTGAGACTCGAACAACCCCAGACCTCAGCACCGGATGATGACTCGTCTGCCTTTAATTTCTCAATGCTGGGTCTTGAAGAACCACAAGACGCGCAACCAGTTGACGACTCTGCGTCGTTTGACTTCTCAACGCTGGGTTTGGATGAGCCACAAGCGTCAGAGCCGGTTGATACCGATGCGTTCGATTTCTCACAGTTTGAGGCACGGGCGACGGACTTAGCGCCCACGCCCGCCGCCGCACCATTGCCGCCCGTCGAGCCATCGACAGCGCCGCCGCCGTTGAAGATGCCAGCGACTTCTGGGAAGTCACGCCTTGCGGATGACGATTTCAGCGCGTTCTTGTCTTCCTTAGAAGGGGATGAACTGGCGTTTGACTCGCGCCCTATCAGCAATTCTGAGCCGTTGGACTTGGGGGCGTTGTTGCGCGACCCCGGCTTTGGGGATTTGGCCGATACGCCCAATTCCGCTGAAGATGTGCCGGTTGTGCCAGAATTTCTGCGCGATGTCTCAGTGCGTGCCTCGTCCGTCGCCGCTTTATTGCGCCAACAACAAGACGTCCCGCTGGATGACCTGCCGGAAGAACTACGCGCCCTGCATGATGAATTGGCCGCGATACAACTCTCGCCGGTATCCAGTGAAACGGCGCTGCCGCCGCTTCCCGCCGCACCACTCATCCCGTCCGGGCCGCGCAGCATCCCCGGCCTGACCGATTCGCAGCGGCGCGGTGCGGAACTTCTCCGCGCATTAGCGAATGTGACGGGCGTCGCCAGCGACGAAGCTGATGCAGCCGTCCAAGCGACCCAGAAACGCACCTCACGCCGCCGGTTTGGGATCAACGCGATTCGCCTCTTGCTGGCTGCTAGTCTGATGGTGGCAGTCATATTACCATTCGTCAGCGATGCCGATATTTTGAAAGTCGGTATTCAGCCCCCGGCAGTGTTCGCCCCCAGTAGTGGCGGCGGACAGGCTTATGACCTCATTGAGGCACTTCCGGCGGGCGCTCTCGTATTGGTCAGCGCCGATTACAGTCCCGGCAGTATCGCGGAACTGGATTCGCTGAGTGAGCCGATTCTGCGTCACTTGTTCGCCCGTGGATTAAAACCTGTCGTCATAGGGAGCGACCCCGTGACGCTCCAGCACGTCGGGCGGTTGGCCGATAAACTGGGACAGGGACGCCAGCGCAACGTCGATTATGTCATCGGGCGTTATCTTTTGGGCGAGGCCATCGGGACGCAAGATTTCCTACAGAGCATCGACACGCTGTTAGAGCGCGACATCAACGGCTTGCCGACCCAACTTGACGTGACGGATATTAACGCTTTCGCAGGCGTCATCGTCCTGACAGACCGCGCCGATACGGTGCGCGTTTGGGCGGAACAGGTGCAACCGTATATGACAGTTCCGCTGACGTTCGCGGTGGGTGCGGGCGCATCTCCGTTGTCTGCGCCGTATGCGACCATTGGCGGCGGGCGGTTCTTAGCCGGGTTGCGGGACGGGATTACCTACTCCAGCCAACTTGACGCCCAATATCCGCCGAGGGCGTTCGTCATACCCACGCTGCCGCCCGCAACAGCGATTCCGACCCTACAACCCCCTACCGCGACAATAGAGGTGGATGTCACCGCGTCGCCAGACCCGGCTGCGACGGTGGGGACGCCTGAGCCGACAGTTGAAGGCACGACGACACTAGCGGCCACCGAAATCACAGGGACGCCTGATGCGATTGCGACCAGCATCACCGCGACGCTGGAGACGACTCCTCCAACAGCTGAACCCACCCTTGAACCGACTGCGACGGCGGACGGCGGTAGTGCACAAGCGACCCCCGGCCCGACGCTCTCGTTCACGGTGTTTGCGGTGATTACCGGGACAGGGCGCGTGAATGTCCGTCAAGGCCCCGGCACAAATTTCCAAATCTTGACCTCGGTTGAGTCTGGTGAACGTTTCCGGTTGATTTCTGGCGCCAGCGATGGGCAGTGGCTTCAGATTGAACTCCCAGATGAGCGCGTCGGGTGGGTGAGCGCCGCACGCGCCCAAATCGAGCAGAGCGAATCCAGCCTGCCGGGGATGAGGGTTGGCGCGGGCGGGTCGTATCAGTTCGGAAACCTCGCCATCACTACCAATACCGAGCGCCGCTGGTCTGCTGTCTCATTGGGGGCAATCGTCGCAGCCGTCCTGATGGGATTGGGCAGTATCGTGGGCGTTATCCAGATTATTCTGCGTAGGAGGCGTTAAGGTGCTGCAAGAGATTGGCCTTTGGGCTGGCTTCATCCTGACGCTGATGGTGTTCAGCTATCTGTTGGGCGATAATTTTCTCTACCGCATTGCGGTATACGTGTTCGTGGGTCTTAGCGCTGGGTATGTGGCGATTGTGACCTATACCAGTATATTGTTGCCGTGGCTACAAGAGACGGTTTTTAGCGGGAACTTCGGGCAGGTTGTGATTGGGTTTGTGCCGTTGGTGCTGGGCGGGCTGTTGCTGTTGAAGGGCGCTGGTCGCTTAGGGTGGCTGGCTGGCTTGACGCTGGCGTTGCTGATCGGCGTCGGCACAGCCATTACGCTGGTCGGCGCGGTGAACGGGACGCTCATCCCTTTGACGCTTGAGCCGACCCGCCCCGGCCTGACCTTGCCGAACTTCCTGATTTCGATCATCGCCGTTGTGTGTTCGCTGTTCTACTTCATGTACTTGGCGAAATCCACGCCCAGCGGACAGACGCGCCGCAGTCTGCCGGTGGCGCTGATGGCGACAGTGGGCGAGGCGGTCATCGTAGTGACGTTCGGGACGCTGTACGCGGCGGCCATCCTCAGCAGTCTGACGGTATTCAGCGAACGAATTGCGTTTATGCTGTCACGCTTCGGCGGAGGATAACAACCCATGTCGATTTTGGCCGTTGATTTTGGCAGTGTACACACCCGCGCCCTCCTGATTGACCAAGTGAATGGGGTGTATCAATTGGTCGGGTTTGCGCGCACGCGCACTACCGACGATTTCCCAGTACAGAACGTGACGGTTGGCCTTGGACGGGTGCTGAATCTGTTGAGCGATACCAGCGGGCGCAACTTCACCAACCCGGACGGGCGCGTGATTTCGCCAGAGTTGCCTGACCGTAGCGGTGCAGATACCTTCGTGGTGACGGCCAGCGGCGGGCGACCATTGCGGGCGTTGGTGGTAGGGTTGATGCCCAGCATCAGCGTGGCCTCCGCGCTCAAGGCGTTATCCAATACCTATGTGACCGTGGTCGAGACGCTGCATCTGGCCGACGGGCGCGACTTTGAAGGCCGACTCAACGCCGTTTTACACGCCTACCCCGATGTCGTGTTCATCGTTGGCGGCACGGATGGGGGCGCGGCGACTCCGGTGCTGGAATTGCTCCATGTGATGCGCTTGTCGCTTTCACTGGTAGACCGCCGTCGCCGCCCGACAGTGATTTATGCCGGAAATGCGGCGCTGGGTCAGGATGTCATCACGCAATTTGAAGGCGTGGCTGAGGTCTTGATAGCCGAAAACGTCCGCCCTGATATGAAAAACGAGTCGGTTAGTTCTGCACGAGCGATGCTATCGCGGGCGTTCAATCGGTATGCGGAACGGCGTGGCTATGGGTTCGCGGAACTGGCGTCGCTTGCGCCGTCGGGCGTGATGCCTTCGGCACGCGGATACGTGACGATTGCGGGCTATCTGGCGCAGTCCAAGCGCGAACGAGTCATCGCCTTAGATGTGGGCAGCGGCGCGTCGATTCTGGCGGTTGCTCACAGCAGAGACACCGATTTCTCTATCCGTACCGATTTGGGCGTCGGGCATAACGCTCAGAGCTTGTTGGACGCAGTAGGGATTGATGAGATACGGCACTGGCTGCCGTTCGAGGCCACGCGCTCTGAAGTCCGCAATTACACGGCCAACAAAGCCTTGCGCCCTTCGGTGATACCGTCTAATCTGCGCGAGTTGTATCTCGAACATGCGTTGCTACGCGCTGCGGCGGGCGTGATGGGGCGCTCTACTGGCCTCGGTAATGCGCCAGAAGCCGACGCGCTCATCTTGGGTGGGGCGGCCTTCAATGATACGGGCAACTCCGGCTATACGGCGTTGTTGGGGCTGGATGCGTTGGGGATGTCCGGCGTCACGCGCTTATATTCTGACCCGTATGGGCTGACGGCGGCGCTGGGCGCAGTGGCGGCCTCACGTTCTGAGGCGGTTGTGCAGGTCTTGGATGAGGGCGGCTATGCTGAATTGGGGACGGCGGTGTGCGTCAGCGGGCGGGTGCGCCCAGATAAACCGGTCTTGCGAGTCAGCTTGGAGCAACCGGGACATCCCATCCGTGAGTTCACAGTCAACGGCGGGCATATTCAAGTCATCTCATTGGGGATTGGCGAACGCGCCAAGCTGAAAATCCGCGTTTTGGGCGGCGGCCTAGAGGTGAAGGGCAAGCGCTCACTCAAGGTTGAAGTCATGGGCGGCGTGGTCGGCCTGATTTTGGATGGGCGTGGCCGTCCGCTGTTGCAACATACCACGCCGACGCAACGGGCAGACTTAATGCCGCGTTGGGTGGCTGAAATCACCGGTGATGAAAAACGCAACATCCCCGCTGAGTGGCTCAAGGCACTGAATGAACCCAAACTCCCTAGCGAGTCATCGCGCCCCAAGAAGGTCAGTCGTAGACAGCGTGGTGGCTCAGGGCGGTCTAAGAGTGAGGCTGTACCGGTTGCTGAACCATCCGACGTCTCGCTAGATGACCTGCGGAACGGGTAAAGGAAACCAATTATGAGTATATTTTACCCAGAACAACGCCCAGCCCATAAGCTGGCGGTCATCCAGCGCGAAGTCACATTACCCGTAGATGCCAGCGGCGTCGTGACGGTCATCAATGACCAACGTGTGGATGTGCGCGATGTCGTGGCACGCGGCCTCGTCCCCGGTAAATTCGTCGTGGTAGACGCCAAAGCGTTTTTTAAGCTCAAGACCACCGCAGAAGTCGATGAACTTTTGCTGGTTAGCGTCGATGATGAGGTGGATGAACTCAAGCCACTGGCGGGTCAGAATAGCGGGCGGGGTAAGCGTCTGTTCAGCCCTGTGACTGGTCGTGTGGCCTCGGTTGGTGATGGGCTAATTGTGGTTGAGCAGTTGAACGCCGTGATTGACCTCGAAGCCGGTCTGCGCGGGCGTGTCACCGAGGTTAAGGCGGGGCGTGGGGCGCTGATAGAGGCCACAGGCACGCAGATTCAAGGGGTGTGGGGCAATGGAGGGCGGGCGATTGCGGTCATCGCTAATGAAGGCCAAAACCCGATTGAATCCGCTAAGGTCGATATGATGGGGTCGCGCTTTAGTAGTGCGGTGATTGTATTGCGCCGCCCGGTCACGGAAGAAATCCTCGAAGTGGCTGCCAGCCAGAACGTCGCCGGACTCATCGCGCCCAGTATGTCGGTTGACCTCGTGGAATTAGCGCACATTCAGCCGTATCCTGTTATGCTGATTGAGGGATTCGGCGAAATGCGATTGAATCGCGCTGTGGCGCAAGTCTTTCAAGACTTGGAAGGGATGCAAGTCACATTGGATGCAGTCCAGCCCCAAGTCTGGGATGCACGCCGTCCAGAGGCGGTCATGAATGTGCAGCCCAAAGGCAGCGATGTCCCCGCCAGACCCAGCCCAAACCTGACATTACGGGCGGGGATGGCGGTGCGCGTGGTCGGCGGAGATTACAGCGGACAACTGGGGAGTGTGGTAAATTTGCCAAATGAACTGGTTTTGTTGGACAATGGGTTACGTGTTCCCTGTGCTTTGGTAGAATTAGGCGGCGACCAACAAATTTACGCGCCGCTCACCAACCTCGAGGTGATAGGGTAATTCATAAGTAGCAGTGCAAGCGGGCTGATTTCGGCGGAGCAAACGCGCCCGCATCATCAAGGAGACAGGGGATGTCGAACCGTAACGACGATAACGATTTTGATTTTGATGACGATCTGTTTGGCGAGAATAACAACGCCACATTTGGGGCAGATGACGACCTCAACTTTGGCGACGACGATTCACTCGGCCTGACAGGGGATGACCTCAATTTTGATGATGACCTCGCCACGCAGGAACGCCGAGGCCCTAGTCGCGCCTTTGTCATCCTCGCGGTAGTCATCGTCATCCTGTTTTTGGTTGGGTTGTCTGGTGTGATTTACTTTACAAATCGCAACACCGGCCCGACAGACCGTGACCTCAGCGCTACGGCGATTGTGGCGGCCAATAATACGGTTGTCGCGCAGATCGCCTCTACCGAGACCGAAAACACGGCTATCTTTGAAGTGACGGCTACCGCTGTTGTGCTGGGCGAGACGGCCACCGCACAGGCGTTTGCCCTCGGCACACAAGAAGCGGTGCTGTTCCAGACTCAGGTCGCGGTAGAAGCCAGTCAGACCGCTGGGGCTGTTCCGACCATTACCCTGCAGCCGAGTCTCACGCCGACTCTGGATAATGCTGGTGAGCTGGCTGCCGCTGAACAGACGCTTAATGCGTTACCCCCAGTGGCACAAATTACCGCGCAGTCCGAGACGTTGGCGGCGCAGACGACTTCCGTCGCGCAGACCGCTGTGCTTGCCACCCAGTTTGCCGTCCAGACCGCAGCCGCGCTCCAACCCCCCACAGCCACCAACGTCAGCGGGCCGGGCTTCGGTGATGTTTCGGACGTGTTGCTGACGGCTACGGCGTTGTCGCTGACTCTCAGCCCGCAGACGGCTGTCCCCGGCACCCCCGACGCGAGTGGTACGATATTCATCATCCCCACGGCAAATGGCGGCGGGACGGGTACGGGGCAATTGCCGAATACCGGCTTGTTCGATGATGTGACCGGCGTCGGCAATTTCGGCACGATGGCGCTCATCGTCCTCGGCTTGGTCGGGATCATCTTCGGCGCACGCAAGCTGCGGAAATAACGTCTCAGTTAAATGGTTAATCGTGGTGGACAATAGCAGGCCATGTCCCTACATTAACCTGTTCCGACATATCAACGGCGTGAGATTTAAATTCGTTGGTGTGGCGTTTCATCAGCTCGATATCCAATAAAATGCCCCTCACCTTAATCTAGTGAGGGGCATTTTTTGTTTATCCGATGGGGCGTGGAACGGACATGGCACTGCCGTGTCCGTTCCGGGCATCCCTTAACCTACTTTTTGACCAATGCCGCCAGCGACTCGCGGTAGGCGGCGACGTTGCGGAGTTTCACTTCGTCGTAGCCGCGAATCATATCTGGCAGTTCGGCTAATTTGACCGCGACATCGTAATCCTGTGCCAGCGTCGGGAGGTGCTTGGCGATCAGTTCACGATATTCGGTAATCAAGGCGCGTTCGACCTTGCGAACGTGGTCATAGCCAAAGATGTCCAATGGTGTGCCGCGCAAGCCTTTTGCGCCGCGTAACATCTTCATGAACGGGGTGAACCATGCGCCCAATTTGAGTTTGCTCTTTAGCCCCATGGTCTTAAGCAGCGGCGGGTGTAGCATGACCGCGACTTTGGCAGACGCGCCGAATTGCTCGGCCAGTTCGGTCTGCACATTCGACTTGAGGTGCAGACGGGCGACCTCGTACTCGTCTTTATAGGCCATCAGCTTGTACAGATAGCGGGCGACATTTTCGGTCAGCTTGGTCTGCCCCGGTTTGGTCTGTGATTCTGCCACGGCGACCTGCTTCACAAAGTCGGCATACTGACGGGCATAATTTGCGTTTTGGTAGGCGACCAGTTCCGGCACGCGGATTTCCAGCACGCGCAAGACCTCGCCCGATGCGCCTACCGATTCGATGATGGCGCGGGCTTCGGCGCTGAGGGCGGGCGGGGTGTAGTCCAAATCACCTTGACGGCTGGTCTTGAGCGTGTTGACCCATTCCGGTTCGACCACGATGCGCCGTCCGACGCGGAAGGCTTGGATATTGGCCTTGACCGCCACGCCGTTGAGCGTGATGGCCTGCTCAATCGACTCCGCGCTCACCGGGATGAGGCCGCGCTGATAAGCCGCGCCGACCATCATCAAATTGGCTTGCATGTGGCTGCCGAATAGCGCCTCGCTGATTTCGATGGCGTCAAAGTAGACGTTCTCGGCGGGGGTTGTCATGGCGTCAATCGTGCGCTGAAGGTGATTCATTGTCGGATAACCGGCCTTCGGGTTGGCGATCATCTGACCGGTGGGGACGACGCTGCTGGATACGACTGCAACGGTCTTACCGGGGGTAGAGTGCATCAGATTGGTGGTCTGTGCGCCGCTGAGTTCATCGAACACCAGATAACCATCTGCGCGGCCACGGCTGACCTTGTTCGCGCCTTCTTCGATGTGATCGAAAATCTTGATGTGCGAGACGACTGGGCCACCCTTTTGGCTCAGGCCGGTCTGGTCGAGCGCGACGACGGATTTACCGTCAATCACCGCCGCCGTGCCGAGGATTTGGTTGACCGTGACCACGCCCGTCCCGCCAATGCCCATCATATATAGGTTGGATTCGCCTTGCGTGCGGTAGACCGGCGCGGGCAGGGCAATATCGACTTCGTATAGCGGCTTGGTGCGCTTGAGTTCTGCCGCCACCGGCTCAACCGTGATGAAGGCGGGACAATCCCCCTTCAGGCACGAGTAATCCTTGTTGCAGGATGATTGGTGAATTTGAGTCTTGCGGCCAAATTCAGTATCAACTGGGAAAACGCTCAAGCAGTTGGATTTCTCGCCGCAATCGCCGCAGCCCTCACAGACCGCCTCGTTGATGAACACGCGGGTATTCGGCTCTTCAATCAAGCCGCGCCGACGCTTGCGCCGTAGTTCCGCCGCACATTCTTGGTCGTGAATCAGAACGCTCACGGCGGGGTCTTCCCGCAAGGCGAGTTGAGCTTCTTCGATGCGGTCACGATGCCAGACTTCGACTCCCTCCGCCCATTGAGTATTGGGGGGATAGTCGTGCGGGTCGGGCGTGGTGACGATGATTTTACCGACCCCCTCAGCGCGTAGAAGCTGGGTCAAGTTCCAAATCGGCATGGTGACTTCGGGGTCTTGACCGCCGGTCATGGCGACTGCCGAATTCCACAGGATTTTATAGGTGATGTGGGTTTTGGCCGCAATCGCTTGCCGAATCGCCAGCGTCCCGCTGTGGAACATCGTGCCGTCGCCTAGATTTTGGTAGATGTGGTCTGTATCGCTGAACAACGATGCGCCAACCCACTGCACGCCTTCGCCGCCCATCTGAGTCAGGCCGCTGATCGAATCTTTCGTCCTGTCCATCAGCAAAGTCATGGTGTGACAGCCGATGCCCGCCGCCACGACAGCGCCCGCTGGGACGTTCATGGTAGAGGTATTGTGCGGGCAGCCGGAACAGTAATATGGCGTGCGTGAGGCCGTCGAAACCATCGGCAGCATCATCGGAAGCGGCAGGTTGGTGAGTTCGTCAATACGATTGTTGAGCGCCTCACGCGGGATGCGTTGAGTCAGGCGTTGATACAACAAGGCGGCGAGGTCGTCGCTGTCCAATTCGCCGTAGGCTTTGACCAGCGCACGGTCATTCTCATCATGTTTGCCGACGATGCGCGGGCGTTCTGTCATGTTGTAGAGGGCATCGCGCACCCTCGTCTCGATGAAGGCACGTTTTTCCTCGATGATGAACACTTCTTCAAGCCCGCGTGCGAAATCGCGCAGCATAGCGTTGTCCATCGGGTAGAGCATCGCGATTTTCAAGATGCGGATGCCGTAGTGCCGTAGGGCGTCGTCGTCCAAGCCCAATTCCTTGAGCGCTTGCCGTAGGTCGTAATAAGTCTTACCGGCAGCCGCAATGCCTATCCAGTCATCTGGGCCGCGCATGACCACTTTGTTCATTTGGTTGACCGCGCCGAATGCCCGCGCCGCCTCTAGTTTGCCTTCGATGATTTCGCGCTCAGTTTGCAGCGAGTACGGGGTGAGCAGCATCGGGCGCTGAATCGGCTGCCACGGTTTGCCTTGCAGCGTGAAGCCGGGGTCGATAATTCTTAGGCGGTCTGGCGAGGCTTCGACGCTGGCGAATTCATCTGCGACATTGGTCACAACTTTGAACCCGACCCATAAGCCGCTATAACGCGAGAGTTCAAGCCCGACGCGCCCATAGTCAATCATCTCTTGCACGCTGCCGGGGTATAGCACCGGCATGAAGGCATCGACCAATTGCGCCTCGGTAGCAGAGGGCAGGGTAGACGACTTGGCGTTGGGGTCATCACCGGCCAGCGCCAGCACGCCGCCATATTTGCCCACGCCCGCAAAGTTGGCATGTTTGAAGGCGTCACCGCTGCGGTCTACGCCGGGGGCTTTGCCATACCACATGCCCAGTACGCCGTCATATTTGGGATTAGGGAGGGTGTTCGCCATCTGGCTGCCCATCACGGCAGTGGCGGCGAGGTCTTCGTTCAGACCCGGCATAAATTTAACGTGATACTGCTCCATAATTTTGACGTTCTCTTGGAGCAGCATGTCCAGCCCGCCCAATGGCGAGCCACGATACCCTGAGATGAAGGTGGCGGTGTTGAGGCCGCGTCGTTGGTCGGCACGGCGCATATCTAGCGGCACGCGCACCAACGCTTGCACGCCCGATAGCACGATTACGCCGTCTTCTTGTAGATATTTCGCATCAAGTGAAAAATCGGGTTTGCCGGATAATTTGCGCTTTTGGTTCGCGCTGCCAGTATCGCCCGGAACATCGCCGGGGTTGGGCTTGATATTCTCTGCCATTCGTCTCCTTAAAAGACTTATCTTATTGAATATGATTTTTATAGTACACCATGTTTGTGCAAAGTGCCATAATAACCGCTGGTTAATATAACCTAAGCAGAGGAGGTGCTTTTGTGTAAAATGTTCAGCGAATCGGCTAAAACTCCCCGACCCCGGCCATCCTGACGCGCTCAATCAGCAGAAATCCGACGGCGCACACGCCCATCAGAATCACACTCATGGCGAGGGCTTGCCCGTAGTTGCTTGACCCGGGTTGACCCAGTAGCCGGAAAATCACAATCGGCATGGTGGGTGTATCGGGTCTGGCGATGAACAGCGACGCGCCAAACTCACCCATACTGACGGTGAAGGCGAAGGTTGCGCCCACCGCCGCTGCTCGCCCAATAATCGGGAAGGTGATGCGCCGCCAGACCTCAAACGGAGACGCGCCCAAAATACGGGCGGCCTCTGGCAGATGCGGCGGGATGGCACGTAGCGCAGGCAGGACATTCCGCACGACGAACGGCAATGCGACCAACGTATGCGCGATGGGGATGAGCAACCATGACGAGCGCAGGACGGTCAGCGCCACCAAATAACCAAATCCGAGTGTCACGGCGCTGGTCGCTAACGGCAGCATAAAGGCGGCGTCCAACCATTTCCCACGCGGGCTATGAATCAGCAAGGCGGTCAGGATGCCTAAAATCACCGCAAGCACCGTGGTTGCTGAGGCAAATGCCACCGAATTCCAGACGGCCACCAGCGGCGGCACGAAAAGAATCGAGCCGCGTGCATTGGTCGATAAGCGGGTGAAATTCTCGACTCCGCCCGCCACGGTAAAGGCGCGGATGACCAGCGCGGCTAATGGCGCGGCAATCAGGACGACCAGCACAATCACGGTGAGGATTACTGCGAGGCGTTCGCGCCCGGTGCGCGGTGCGCGTTCGATTTGCTCACGGGCGGCAATCGCGCCGCTTGCTCCGGCCTGTAAGCGGGTATAGACAATCATCATGACGGTGGTGATGACCAACTGCACCAGCGAGAGCGCCGCCGCCGTTGGGAGGTCAAACATCGTGCGGGTCTGTCGATAGATTTCGACCTCGATGGTCGAGAAGCGTGAGCCGCCCAAAATCAGCACGACGCCGAAACTGGTGAAGGTGAAAATGAATACCAATAGTGCGGCGGCGGTCAAGACTGGGCGCAGCATCGGCAGCCGCACGCGCCACCACAGCGCCCACCCGCTGACGCCTAGTATTTTGGCCGCCTCTTCAATGCGCGGTGATTGGTTGCCCCAATATCCGGCAATCATCCGTAACGCGACGGCCACATTATAAAATACGTGGGCGATTAAAATTAGCGCCAGCGTGCGCTCCAACTGCACGGGCGGGGCTTCCAGCCTGAATATTCCCATTAACGTGCTGTTGACCAGCCCACGCTCTCCAATCAGGGCGTCGAAGGCAGCGGCGACTACTACCGTCGGCAGCACGAACGGCAGAGTCCCCAGCGCCATCAACATTGACTTGCCGGGGAATTTGAAGCGCACGAAGACATACGCGCCGGGAATCGCCAATGCGAGGGTCAGGGCGGTGGAGACGAACGCTTGCCAGATGGTGAACCAGAGCGTTTCGAGATAAAACGGCTTCTCGATTATTTTCACGAATCCGCTCAGGTCGAGTCCGCCGTTATTGTCGGTCAGGCTAACGCGCATAATTTCAAATAGGGGATATAGGAAAAATATCAGCAAAAAGGCGATGGGCAAACCATAGAGGGTAATTTTCAGGACGCGCATAGATTTTTCTTTACACCGTTCTCATGGGGCGCAGCGTGCTGCGCCCCTACAGTCAAATGGTTTAGCGCAGAACCGCGTCTGTCCACGCCTCTAGCCATGCTTCGCGGTTGGCGTCGATGTCCTCAAACGCGATAGTAGCCGGTTCTTCGGCAATTTGCGCGTGTTCGACGAACACCTCCGGCAGTTCGGCCTCTGCGTTGACTGGGAACACGAACATTTGCAGCGGCAAATCTTCTTGGAACGGGGCGCTGACCAAGAAGTCGATGAACTTCTCGGCGGATTCACGCTGGTCTGTCCCCGCGAGGATACCGGCAAATTCGATTTGGCGGAAGCACATCCCCGGCGCGACGATGCTGCCGGTGGGGGCTTCTTCTGGGGTCGGGTCAGCGAAATAAACCTCAGCCGGGGGGCTACTGGCATAGCTCACGACCAATGGGCGCGTGCCTTCTTCGCTGGGGACGGTGAACTCGCCGTAGTAGGCTTCGCTCCATCCTTCGACCACTAGCACGTCATTGGCGACCAAATCCGCCCAGTAGTTCAGCCACGTATAGTCTTCCGTCTCGCCAAAGTGGGCGATAGTCGCCAGCACAAAGGCGAGGCCGGGGGAAGATGTGGCCGGATTCTCAACCACCAACAGACTGGCATAGGCGGGGTCGGTCAGGGCTTCGAGCGTTTGCGGCACTTCAAGGTCGTTTTCCGCAAAGTAGGCCACGTCATAGTTCAGGCAGACATCGCCATAAGCCACAGGGGTGACAAAGCCATTCGTATCGAGTTGAAAGGCTTCGTCGATGTTTTCCAGCCCTGCCGATTTATACGGCTCGAACAGGCTGTTGTTCAGGCCGCGAGATAGGAAGGTGTTGTCGATACCATACATCACATCGCCTAGCGGGTTATCGCGGGTCAGGACGGCCTGATTGACCATCGCACCGGCGTCTGCGAGGCGGACAATTTCTACCGCGATGCCGGTCTCAGCGGTGAACGCGGCGAGGACTTCCTCACTGACGGCAAAACTGTCATAGGTTACGACGGTCAATGGGGTGGGGGCGTCTTGGGCGCTGATGGTCAAGCCGACCATCAACAGGGCGGCCACAGCCAGCCCTAAGCGGGTGAAAAATGTCATTGTTTGGCGACTCCTTGTTTGGTTGAACCCCACCAGAGACCTTCCGCACACAAAAAACGCCTCCTGAATCTTCAGACGGCGCGGCAGAGGCGATGCAATCACGCATCATGGACACTCCCTACGCCGGTATGATCCGGATCAGGTGAATAGGGTCGGCGCGGCGATACATGCCCTCTCAGCCCACTTGTGCGTGGACTCCCCCGGTTGGGTTGCAAATGTAAAGAACACAGACAGCATAACAAGTTTGAGAGGAACTGTCAAAAGATCACGCAGGTCGCAGGTCATTTTCAGTTTCGCATAGGGTAGAGCATGATATAGATGGATTGATGTGTCTGACTACGCCACGTTTTTAAGGTAGAACGATAGTGAATGGCTCATCAATCACCATACCATCTTCGTTGGTAATAACCATACGATAGGTGCGTGGGTCTTGAGGTTCGAAATGTATTTTCCAGCCGATTTCGCTCTCATACACAGCTGTGGAGAGGACGGTTTGAGGTGGTATTCGGGCTATGAACATCCCGTTACGGTTTTCATCAAGCCGGTACACATCTAATGCTAAATCTGATTGCTCAAACACCACAAAGGCCGTGCCTTCATAAATTGTGTAGCTGGCACGTTCTGTTCCAACCAGCGCGTATAACCGCCGTGAATCACCATCAGCCTCCCATGCCCCAAGCAATTGATAATGGGCTGGATTAGATAGTACTGCTTTGGCATCTTCACTAAGATTTGCCCATTGTCGTTCGTCAAGTAGGAGCGATGTAAACCCCATATCACGGATATATGAGGGGAGGCGTGTTGCTTCCCAACCCCGTAGTCGGTAAAGTTGATAGGGTGTTAGGCCGAAGACATTAGTAATCAATCCCGTAATCGATAACTGGTTGGCATCTTCTTTCAAGAAACTGGGTGAGAACGCGATACCGCCATGCTGTTTTAGGACTATATACGTTTGGAAATCAATCGCGTTGATGACACCATATTTCGCTATAAGGTTGACTTGTATCCGCGCTGATAGTGGCATCACCATAGACAAGCGCAAGTACGGGTTCGCCCATATCCCATATATCGTACATAACACGATAAGACCGATGTGAACACGCTTTAATTGTATGCCTTTTTCGAATAATTTTCTGATTCTTTGCCCCAGATGCCACAACGTTATTGCTGAAATGATGCTAGAAAATGGCCCTAAAATAATCCCATACCGTGGGATGAAATTGTGGACAGTCGATACGGTTGTCAGTTGATAGATGATGAATACACTAAGGCTGCCAACGATGAATTTTTCAGGGTTTTTTATCCAGAGAAATCCAATCAACATGAGAAACGCGAACAACATCACCGCCGAGGTATTAGAGGAAAT
Organism: Anaerolineae bacterium; assembly: GCA_034437835.1. GTDB lineage: Bacteria > Chloroflexota > Anaerolineae > Aggregatilineales > Phototrophicaceae > Flexicrinis. Next base: position 25,130 of record DAOTTP010000012.1, read on the forward strand.
TCCTTGAACGACTAAGTACACTTGATTTGGGATGGTCAAAAGTCGATTGAGGTTGAGAAGAAAAGGATTTTCTGTGTACTCAATTTGTCGAAAATCCTTACACCACGCAATTTGACGATGGCACACCTGAGTATTGTCATTTTGTTGTATAAGCTGATTGTTTTTAGTTTGAAACTCGCGACCTGCCTCTTGCTTTAAACCAATCCCCAATTCTTCAATCAAAACCCGCCCAAAATCCCATGGATTATGTACGATAAGTTCTCGCAAAGCACGCGAGGTCATCTGAGTGATTTCATCGACTTCCCAACGTTGTTCCATACAGGGGTTGTAATGCCCATAAATGAAATAATTTATAGAGCGTGGGACATCATGATAATCCAAGTAACCCATACACCCACTTAATTGCTCATGGATTTCTTGCGAGGTTGAGCCGTTCTCTGGTGAGAACAGGTGATAAGAAAACAAAGCAGATGCGAGCGTATCACTTTGCGGTCCGATGATGCCAAATTCTGCATAGCGCCATTGGTTATATAATCCGACTGTTAGGAGAAAACACGAAAACCCCATCATCACCACCAACGGCTTAAACCATGTTCGGGTGAAGAAGTAATATATAGCTAAAATCGGTACGATGAGGGGCAATCCAGTCCCTCTAAAAAGCAACGTCCAACCGTATAAAATACCGCACAAAAATAATTCCCAGTATGAGATAGAGTGCTTTCGCTGTATATGCCAAAAAATCACGGCGAAAGACAACACATTAAAACTGATAAAACCGCTTTCAGTCATAATAATGCGGTTGTACATCCCCCAACTTAAGTTGAGTGACAAGAGGATGCCAGTAATCAGACCTAACCACCAATGTTTACGGGCGGTCACGTATGTCATCATGCCAACCGAGAGGGCAGCAATAATGCTTTGAAGCATTACCAACGGCACAGGTGTATAATTTGAATTGGTGATGAAATTCATCAAGAGGTAGGGGAAAATGCGCTTGGGTAGCCCGATACTACTTCCGGCTTCTAGAAAATTTTTGGCGGTGATGATATATGAGCGCGTGTCAGCCGCTTGAGTGATGGAATAAAGCTGGATAAGAATGAGATCTCGAATCAAGCTGATTGCCGCGAAACAGAGCGCTAACTGTAAACAGCTTTTAACGGTGGTATATGTTTTATGATGCTTATTAACGGTGGATTGTTTATTAGATGATTGTCCATAGCCCAATACGATGAGACCAAGCCCCCATGCCCAGAGGAACAAGGGTAGCCAGAATAACTCGTTTCGTGCTGATGGGGCGGGGTCTGCGTATCCGAAAGCAAGTATCCACAGCCAAAATAATATGACACCGAAGGACAAATATGACCGCGATAGGAGGTAATCCAGCACCGTATGAAATCTATCGTGTGAAAATAAACTCAATACAGTCAGGATGAGGCTACTACCCCATACAATGAGGAAAATAATTGCATCAAGCAGATAATGTGCGAAAAAATCGCCCTGACGATAAAACGCCATCGCGTAAAATGAGAGTAACGCGGTGCTAATCCATGTCAGGACGTGTGTCAGTGTAAATCGCTTAGAGGGAATTAAAATAGCGGCGAGGGAAAAAAACGTTGTTGCGCTGATGAGCAGTAGCCAAACCTCTAGTCGAAGGAAAAAACTATCTAACCCCAATGTATAACTTTTTGAGCTACCGTCAAGGAAATGTACACGCAATTTTGGTTCACTTGTGAAATCAATACAGGCAGAGGCCGAACGGGTTTGAGGGTCTGTGCTTGTGATGGCTTCAAATTGCCCGCCCCGTGCATCTTCTGTGACACTAATTCCGACACGAGTATCGCGGGTCATAAAGACTTGGCGCACCCCATCTCCATACGGCTGACCGGGTTGAATTACTGGATAGAATGTTGTGCTTGCAACGTTTTGTGTTGTCCAAGCAACTTCTACACATTCTTCTGGAAATAACACCCATTTCTGACCAGCCGTATACGAAACTGTCGCTGCTCCATACGAATCTGTGAGCTGAACGGGGCGTGTATTCACATGTAATAGTCCTAGAACCACCGCAAATGATATGGCAGCGGCCAATAACGCCAGACTTGCTAAGACTTTTCTAGTGATAGGTGAGCGTTGATGACGCATCAGGGTTGCTCTATGACACTACTGAAGGGGATGAATAACACAATACTCCTTAGAGACGAACCAAAATCATCGTCCATGGCAAAGGTTGCTTGATGGCGACAATTTCAAAATGTTTTTCCACTTGGCGGATAAAACCTGCTGAACTCCAATGTTGAATATGCCCCGGTGTGTTGCCCAAACTCGTCCAATATTTGCCACGAGCCATATTTAAGACGCGCCAAATGGGTTCACGCGGGACACTCACAATACAATATTTGCGTGTCACACGAGCCATCTCGGCCAAAACCTTATCGGGATATGGGACATGTTCTAAGACCTCAATTGCCATACTGAGGTCAAAAGATTTGTTTGGGATGGGTATCGACTCGGCATTAGCGACAAAATAAGCCGAGGTCGGCATTTTTTCACGCGCTTCAACCACAATCGGGTAATCAATATCAAAGGCAAAGCGGGTCTGGATGTGCCTGTCACCCAAAATTTGTTGGATATATCCCTCACCACAACCAACTTCAAGCACGCTATCGGCGTCTACTTGGTCTAGCAAGGATTGTAACGAACCTATGAATCCCTGCATCAAATAACGAGATATGGGATTGGTAGCTTTGAATTTATCGAAGTTATTTCCTGCGGGGCCATAGGTCATAAGGTTTCCTCGTCCTTTTTAGGCATGGTTTTGCTCAGGGAAAGGCGTTTGGTATGATAGAGCGATTCTTCAAGGATTCGGCGATTGATGGCGATAATATCCCCTAAAATACCGAGGACAACTACCAAGAAGCCAATAATTAATGCCCCAGAGCCAACAATCAGTGATTGAATATGGGAGCTACGTTCCGATTCACCTTGAATCCAGATGATAAAAAATCTGAACCATAATCCCCCTCCAATCAAGAAGAAAGGCGCACTCAGCCAAAGAAAAAAGCGCATTGGTTCGTATAGAATAAATAATTTGAGAATCGTAAAGAGTGACCGCCTCACATAATCGGGGATACTCCGAATTAAGCGAGACTCGCGGGTTTTAGGATTGACTTCAATAGGAATTGAGACGATGGTCAAATTTCGTTTGCCAGCCTGAATGATGGTTTCAAGAGTGTAAGTATACCCAGTAATAACATTTAGACGTAATGCGGCTTCGCGACTGATAGCGCGAAATCCACTAGGCGCATCGGGAACTGATGTGCCAGAGACTAAGCGAACAACAGAACTGCCTAATGCTTGTAACCATTTTTTTAGCGGCGAGAAATGTTGAATTTTATCGGTTTGACGATTTGCGATGACCATATCCGCTTTACCGGCCAAAATTGGGTGAATGAGGTCTGCGATATATTCTCCCGGATATTGATTATCCGCGTCCGTATTAACAATGATGTCTGCGCCCAATTCCAGACACCGGTTGATGCCCGCTTGGAAGGTGATAGCTAATCCTTTATTGGCGGTATTACTGATGACATGATGAACCCCATGGGCTTTGGCAACTTCAATTGTGCGATCAGTGCTACCGTCGTTAATTACCAACCATTCAATCTGGTCAACACCCTTGATGGACGTTGGCAAATGGGCGAGGGTTGTAGGTAAGTCTTTTTCTTCGTTATAGCATGGGATTTGAATGATAAGTTTCATGAGAGAACCTCTTGAGCCTCAGTGTATCTTTTCATTAGAGGAATAAGGATAAAAAAACCTGCTACTTCTGCAATAGTCCAAGCGATACGGGCTAATAGGCTAATAATAACAGGGGAAGGGGCTGGTAGGAAAGAGGCAAGACCCACGGCAAGAATAATATCACGAACGCCGACACCTCCCGGTGCAAATATAACCAGAAATCCAACCACCCAAGCTACTGCATGAACCCCAATGATTTGCACCGTCTCTAACGAGCCAATCTGTAGGTCAAAGGCCAGCGCGATAAACACAAACCCTAACCCTAAAATCACCCAATTGAGCGCATAAAGACCACAGACTGCAAGGGATCTCCCAAGTGAAATATGCTGGGTGGCAGGATACCAACGACTGCGGGTGAAAAATAATCCCAAAACCAGCGCTATAAAACCCACCATCCCGACTGTAAGTATTGTGACGATGTTATCAAATAAGATAGGCAGGAATATTGATAAACTGAAAAGACCAACAATGCTGGAACCAACCATCATACCCAAAATTTCCAGTATAACCAGCACGCCGCTATCATTAGCACGAACGCCATTTTGATGGTACATCACGGCTCGCCCGGGTATAGACCAGATGCCACCGGGCAAATATTTCACAAATTGGGCAAGGTAGAATGAACGCCACATTGTAGTGACAGATTGGTTGTAGCCAAACCATTTCTGTAAGCGCCATGAATTAAATGGCAATAAACCCATCCCTATAATATAAATCAATTGGGCGATGCCCAACATAAACCAATTCTTTGGGGTAAAGACCAAATCAATCTGTTGCCATTGGATATAGAGGTATTGCAAAACCAGTATGACCAGTACGGCAATTACACTCCATTGAATGACGAAACGCATTCTTGATTTCATAGATTTTTCACCGCGTATTGACCTTATACTTTATCAACCATATCTCACTGTAAGTTAAATGTATACCCGTCGTCGATAAGTTGATGGGCTAGTTTTTTGCTATCAGGACTCCACTCCAATCTTGTGTCGCTTGTTGTGCCAAAAGACACTTTTTTAACAAAATCCCCATGTTCGTCCATTGCCCAAAGCTGAATTTCACCCGTCTGAAGGCGATTGGCAAATTTTGCGCTATCAGGACTCCATATCAAGTTATCCGTTGGAAAAGGCGTATCGGTGACTGATAAGAATGTTTCACTATCTACCAGCCGGATGGCGTCATCGGTATCTGACACCAAAATAAAACGCCCATCGGGACTGAAATTAATCGCCTCTACCTCAGCTTGTGTAAAGTCGGAGGATGAAAATAAATCCCAGCGTTTATCCTCAGTTCGATACACTTGAATCCAATGACCTGATGGACTTATTAATAAGCTGTAGTTCCCAGTTTCAAGATGGCCGATTTCGGTTAGGGTGGCTCGGTCATATACCCATATCGCGCTGCGTGTGGTTTGGACATAAAATTTTGTGCCGTCGGGATGCCAAAATACATTTCGGATTGCACCGCGCCCGATTTCTGCGAGGAGCGTGTCGTCGGTGGTGTTTTGAGCCGTCGTAGGGGAGAGGTGTGCCAGCAGAATCCATAAAACCATGCTCAATAGAAAAACTCGGATATAGCGCATGGTGTTTTGCCTTTGATTGATGCGGCGATCAAATGAGGATGGTAACACGCGCCGAAAATTCTAAAGCGCCGTTATCCCTTCGTTTGACCTGCTTGCGCGATGTACCCCTCAAAATTTCCGGCGGAACAGGCGTCCATGTAGTCCAGAATCGCCGCGCCGTCCATCGGATAATCGGGATAGCAACTGGTCGGCCATGCGCCATCGGGCGCGTGTACCAGCACATTCGGCACGGGCGACGGGATAATCAGCCGGTCTGCGGATTTGAACAGTTCTGGCACGCGGCGCTCATAGGTCACAATCACGGTTTTGGCGACGGCGACCAATTCGATGTCGATGGCCGTGTTGTTGTTGATAGCGACGTTGCCGTAATCATCGGCCTCTAGCGCATGAAGTATCGCGACATCTACCGGAATCGCGGGGAACGCCATCAACGTTTCGCCGCTGTAGGGGTCGGTCACGGTTTTGATATCTGGGCGGAGCGACGGCAAATCCGTCCCCAGCCACGCGGCAGACGGCATAAACCCGATTCCACCCATCTGGGCGCGTAGACCACAGCCGATGCTGGCCTCGGTTTCTTCTAAGACTTTGACCGCGCCTTTGGTCGCTATCTCAGTGAACATCGGCGCGAGGCCGAATGATTCGAGTCCAAAATAGCACGAGCGCACGACAGAGATGCAGCCGCCCCCGACCAACCAGTCGGCGTCGATGCCGTGGGTGAAGCCCAATAGAGTCAAATTGCGCGGACGGACTTCACGCCGGAGTAGCGCCAGACAGAACGCTGCCGGACGCCGATAGAGCGTCATCCCGCCGAGCGCGACGGTCATGCCATCGGTGATGAGCGCGGCGGCTTGGTCTAAGGTCATGTGGATGGTCATAGTCGCCCCTAGCGGTGATGGGTTAAATCGGGTTAGATTGTTCATATCGCGCCGAACGGCGCAAGCATGACGGGAGAACTCTATGCGTGCGAACATCGGCCTCGCCCAAATTTACCCCAAATTGGGCGATGTGCAGGCCAATCTCAAAAAACACCTCGCGTATATTGACGATGCGGCCAATCAAGGCGTTGATTTGTTGGTGTTCCCCGAATTATCGCTGACCGGCTATCAGGTGCAAGACCTAGTGCCAGAGGTGGCAATCCGCGCCGAGTCCGACGACTTGATATTCTCGCAGATGCTGGCGCAGAGTAAGCGACTGGACATCGTGTTTGGGTTTGTCGAGCGCGATACGCGCAACCGTTACTATATCGCATCAGCGTATCTCAGCGGCGGGGAATGTCTGCACGTCCACCGCAAGATTTATCTGCCGACCTATGCCATGTTCGATGAAGGGCGCTATTTTGACGCGGGCGAGAGCGCCCGCGCCTTCGATACGCGCTTTGGGCGGGTCGGGATGTTGATTTGCGAGGATTTTTGGCACATGAGTCCGGCTTATTTGCTGTGGCAAGATGGGGCGGATATTCTGGTGCTGCACAGCGCCAGCCCGTCACGCGGCCTCGATCAAGGAGACCGGCTGGGCAGTTCGCGCTGGGTGGAGTTGGTGAATCAAGCCTATGGCAGCATGTTCACCAATTATGTGATTCACTGCAATCGGGTCGGCTATGAAGACGGCAAAAACTTCTGGGGCGGCTCATCCATCGTTGACCCCAACGGCGAATTCGTCACGCAAGGCCATTATCTGGACGAGGCGCTCATCGTCCAAACTATCGACACCAATCAAATCACCCGCACTCGCGCCCGCCTCCCTTTGCTGCGCGATGAGCAGCCGCACATGGTTCTGCGCGAATTGACCCGCATCTTATCCAAACCGACCAAGTAGAAGGACACCCTCCCATGAAAACCATCATTCACACCAATGACGCCCCGCCCGCCGCTGGCCCGTACTCGCAAGCCGTGGCCGCCAACGGATTCGTATTCACCGCCGGTCAACTCGGACTCGACCCCGTGACCCGTCAATTTGTGGCAGGCGGCGTGACCGAGCAGACTCATCAAGTCCTCAAGAATCTAACGGCAGTTTTGGCCGCCGCCGGGTGCAGCTTGAGCGATGTGGTCAAAGCGGTGGTGTTTTTGAAAGATATGAACGATTTTGCGGCGATGAACGCGGTCTATGCCGAATACATCGTAGGCGATGCGCCAGCGCGGTCAACTGTGCAAGTTGCCAAACTGCCTTTGGATGGTTTAGTCGAAATTGAATTCGTCGCGGTGATTCCATAACGCACATCGGTCAGAGTCTTGATATACTCAGTCCCATCTCTTTCGCACAAGGGACTTCCAGAGGAAAAACCGCACATGACTTATGCCGCACCTACCTATACCATCGACAAGATTGTTGAAGCACTCGGTTCTGATTCCGATGCGCTGTTGAAGCACACCAGCACTACCATCAGTAAAGACCGGCTGCATTTGCCCAGCGGGTCGTTCGTGAGCGATGTCTACACCCAGACAGACCGCAGCCCACAGGTTTTGCGTTCGCTGGCGCAGATGTTCGGGCATGGCCGTTTGGGTGGAACGGGCTACCTCTCCATTTTGCCAGTTGACCAAGGCATTGAACACTCGGCTGGCGCGTCGTTCGCCAAGAACCCAGATTATTTTGACTCGGCCAAAATCGTAGAACTCGCGATTGAAGGTGGCTGTAACGCTGTTGCCTCAACCTTTGGTGTGCTGGCATCGGTGGCGCGGAAGTACGCGCACCGCATCCCGTTCATGGTCAAGATCAATCACAATGAATTGCTGACCTACCCGAACAAATTTGACCAAATCATGTTCGGGACGATCAAGGATGCGTGGAACATGGGCGCGGTGGCCGTCGGTGCGACGGTCTATTTTGGTTCACAAGAGAGCGCCCGCCAAATCGTTGAAGTCGCCCAAGCGTTCGCTTACGCTCACGAATTGGGCATGGCGACGGTGTTGTGGTGCTATACCCGCAACAACGCCTTCAAAATCGAGGGCAAGAGCTATGAGACCTCGGCAGACCTGACCGGCCAAGCTAACCACCTCGGCGCGACCATCAAGGCCGACATCCTCAAGCAGAAGCTGCCGGACATCAACGGCGGATTCAAGGCGCTGAATACCGGCGACTCATCCTATGGCAAGCTGGATAACCGGATGTATACCGAGTTGAGCAGCGACCATCCGATTGACTTGACCCGCTATCAGGTCGCCAACGGCTATATGGGTCGTATCGGCCTGATTAGCTCTGGCGGCGCAAGTGGCGCGAACGACTTTGCCGATGCGGTCAAGACCGCCGTCGTCAACAAGCGTGCCGGCGGCACGGGCTTGATTTCTGGTCGTAAGGCGTTCCAACGTCCGATGGCCGAAGGCGCAGCCTTGCTGCAAGCCATCCAAGACGTGTATCTGTGTGAAGATGTCACAATCGCCTAAGTGTGAAGTGATGAGTTTTGAGTCCCGAGTCCTGAGTGTGAGTTCAGGACTCGGGATTTTTTGTTTTAGGGGATAACGGTAAATCCTGAGCATCAAATTATTTCTCAGGTCTCATCACTTAGGACTCGCCTTTACTGTCCCCAACTGAGGGGTACGATGGTTTCCATGAGGTCGAGTTCGGTCACACTACCGTCAATCCCAACGATATAATTCCGCCCGCCAGTAGTGTGTACCCATACCGCGTCACGCGTATCGTTCCACAACCACCTATCCGGTTGAGATGAACCAATGGCCGGGCTAAGTTGGTTGCCGTCTTGGTCATACAATCTGGCTGGGCTGAAGCTGCTGCCTTTGCGCCCCAACATCGCCAAACGCCCATCGGAGAGTTGCGTCCCGCCGAGGATGATGAGGCGTTGGTCTACCACGGGCGCGGGCAAGAAATCACCGCAGTTTGCTGGGATGACCGTGCCGAGCGTGTCCTCAGCGTTGGCGTCACGCCCGCTGACGACCACCCGTAAACCGTCTAACGTCCATTCGCTGAACTCATACGGGCAGAACGCCGGGCGGTGGTTAGGGTCTGTGCTACGATTGAGCAACATGAACCCATCGTAGCCGTATCCGTCCATGAATCCGCGCACCAATAAGTCCTGACCATCCGGCGACCATGCCACGCCTGTGGCATACCAAAAGGCGGGTACGCCATCGGAACTGACGAAATCACCGCAGTTGGGCGTGCCGGGGCGACAATTTCGCAAGACTTGGTTGATGCCCTGATCGAGCGTCCAAATCCAGACACCCCCGTTGGCGTCTTTGCGGTCAGGATTATCAATCAGGACGGCCAGTGAATTTCCATCCGGACTCCACACCGCGCCAATCGCCAGCCTGTCGCTGGTCTCTCGACTGGCAGGGGTGAAGTCGGTGAACGGGGCGGGGAGGCCGCTACGGTTGAGGCCACGGACGACGGTTAACGTGCCAAAACCGTCAATGAAGGCATAGTTTTGAGGATTGGTTGGGCTGATGGCGAAAAAGACCGCTGCGGTATTGCCGGGGGCGGCATAGATGCTGTGAGTCGGGCCGGATGCTAAGAGGCGCGGCGTGTTCCCATCTGGCGATGGGTTGAATGGCGCGACGGCGAATGATGGGGTAGGAGTCGGCGCAGGGGTTGAGGTCGGTTCTGGTGTCGCTGTGGCTGCTTCAGTAGGGGTGTGGGTCGCTGTAGGTTTTGGCGTGACGGTGGGCGACTCGCCGGATAGGTTACAGGCGGCGGTCATCAAAGCCACCCCTGCACAGGCCAACATAGTGAGGGAAGTGCGTAGGCGCATGATGTGTCTCCTGTGTGTGGACGGAGGGTAAGCAAAATCCCTGATGCGCCTAAGTGTAATCCTGATTGACCGCACATCAAAACCAAATAACAGGGTTGGAATCTGTCCATTTGTACTGAAAGCCCTGTTTGGCCTTAATATTCAGCCTTTCTTAAGGACAAAAGTTCATCCAAATCCCGCTTGGCGTTTGACCCCGCCCCGTCGGTTGGGTACACTTAACCGGTTTTAGATGGGCGCGCATCCACTGGCGCATAGGATGATGTTGAGGAATCCTCGATGGCACGACTCACAAAGGAGACGTTGCTCGACTGGTATCGGCAAATGGTTATGATTCGCCAATTCGAGACGCGCTGCGCTGACCTGTACGAAGAGAAAAAAATCACGGGCGTTTACATGCACCTCTACAGCGGGCATGAAGCCACTGGCGTTGGGGCGCTGGCGGCGCTGGGCGTGGAAGACCATGTTATCACGGCCTACCGTGACCACGGCCTCGCGCTGTCTCGTGGCGTCCACCCTAACCCCATAATGGCCGAAATGATGGGCAAGAAAACCGGCGTCAGCGGCGGCAAGGGCGGCAGTATGCACATCGCTAGTCGCCAACACAATATGTGGGGTGGCTACGCCATCGTCGGCGGGCATCTGCCGCTGGCAGCAGGCATCGCTTTCGCCAGCCAATACAATGACCGTAAGGAAGTCACCATCAGCTTCATCGGTGACGGCGCAAGCAACAACGGCTATTTCCACGAAGCTCTGAATATTTCGGGCGTGTGGAAGTTACCAGTGGTGTGGATTATCGAAAACAACCTCGTGGCGATGGGGACGCGCATCGAAGATAGCACCGCGCAGACCGAACTCCATTACCGCGCCATCGGCTATGGCATGAAGGACGGTGGGCGCGTGGACGGTCAAGATATTTTCGCCGTCTATGATAAGGTGAGCGAGGCCGTCGAATATGCCCGCGCTGGAAATGGCCCGGTCTTAATCGAGTCGATGACCTATCGCTATAAGGGTCATGGCGTCAGCGACAAGAGCTATGATAAGCGTCTGGCTGATGAATTGGCTGAATGGCGTGAGAACAAAGACCCGATTGAACTGCTGCGCCGCGAGTTGCAGAAGAAATTCAAAAACATCGACGCCGAATTGTCGAAGATTGACGCGGCTTGCGCCGTCGCTGTGGATGAGGCGACTGAGTTTGCGCTCAACAGCCCTGATCCGGGCTATGAAGACCTGATTCGCAACGTGTACGTCGAGGAATAGCAGACGATGGCATCCAAAAATATCCCAATGCGTGAGGCGCTCCGCAACGCCTTGCGTGAAGAAATGCTGCGCGATGAGCGCGTATTTGTGATGGGCGAAGAAGTCGGCGAATGGCAAGGGACACACCGCGTCACACAGGGTTTGCTGGCCGAATTTGGTCACAAGCGCGTCAAAGATACTCCCATCAGCGAAATGGCGATTGCCGGACTCGCGGTGGGCGCGGCGATGGCTGGTCTGCGCCCAGTTGCCGAGATGATGACGATTAACTTCGCCTTCCTCGCGCTGGACGCGATTGTGAATCACGCCGCCAAAATCCATTACATGTTCGACGGCCAATTCAAAGTGCCGCTGGTCATCCGCGCCGCGTCCGGCTGGGGCAACCAAGCCACCGCGACTCACAGCCACACGCCAGAGCCGATTTTCGCGCACTTCCCCGGTATGTGGGTGGCCGCGCCATCGACCCCCGGTGACGCCTACGGCATGTTGAAGGCGTCGATTCGCAGCGAGAATCCGGTGTTGTTCAGCGAGAGCATCGCTTTGTATTCGCGTCCGGGGCCGGTTGTCACCGATGACCCCGATTATGTGTTGCCCATCGGCAAGGGCGATATCAAGCGCGAGGGCAAGCACGTCACGCTGGTAAGTTATGCGCGTGGCGTTGAGTGGTCTATGCAAGCCGCCGCCGAACTCGCCAAAGAAGGCATTGAGGCTGAAGTCGTTGACTTGCGCTGGTTGCGTCCGCTGGACATCGACCTTGTGCTAGAGAGTTTCAAAAAGACCAACCGCTGCGTAGTAGTGGAAGAAAGCCTGCCGATGTACAGTTTCGGTAGCGAAATCGCCGCGCAGATTCAAGACAAGGCGTTTGATTACATGGACGCGCCCGTCAAGCGGGTGAGCGCGATGGACTTGCCCTTGCCCTTCGCTAAGGAGATCGAGTTGATGGCGCTGCCGAACGCGCAGAAGGTCATCGACGCTGTGAAGGAGGTTTTGAGATAATGACCGATATTACCCTCAGCATGGACGGCCTGTTGCTCAATTGGGTTAAGCAGGTCGGAGACTCGGTTAAAAAAGGCGATGTTGTCGCCGAATTTGAGGCTGACAAGGCCACCGTTGAAGTCGAATCGCCCGCCGATGGCACGATTAGCGCCCTAAACGGCGAAGTCGGCGCAGAATTTAAGGCAGGGACGGTCATTGGTCAATTGGGCGCGAATGGGGCTTCTGCCGCGCCTGCCCCCAAAGTTGAATCCGCGCCCGCCGCTGAAGCGCCAAAAGCTGCCGCTGCTACTCCAGTAGCTGCGCCCGCCGCTGCGCCCGCCGCTTCCGTGGCCGAAGATGGCCGCGTGAAGGCGTCCCCTCTGGCGCGGAATATCGCCAAAGACAAGGGAATCGACCTCAACCAAGTGCCGGGGACGGGGCCGAATGGCCGCATCACCAAAGTTGATGTCGAAGGCTTCACGCCAGTGGCCGCTTCCGCCAAGCCCGCCGCAACTGCATCAGCCCCAGCTGGTGAGAGCGCTCACGGCCTAGACCCAGCCAGCATCCCGCTGGTGCGCCTGCGTACCACGCCCGCCGCCAGTGATGAGGTCGAATTGATTGACCCGTCGCGGATGCGGAAGGCTGTCGCGCTCGGCACAACCGAGAGCAATCAGCAAATCCCGACCTTTTTCGTCACCAGCGAAATTGACCTCGACCCATTGCTGGCGTTGCGCTCACAACTCAACGCGCAAATCGGCGATAAGGGCGTCAAGGTCAGCATCAATGACCTGATTGTGAAGGCCGCCGCCCTGACTCTACGCGAATTCCCGAACCTGAATTCGCACTACTACGGCGACAAAATCGCACGCTATAAGCACATTAACGTCGGCATCGCGGTTGCTCCGGCGGTTGGCGGCGGCGTGATTTACGTCGTGGCGAAAGACGCGGATAAGGTCGCGCTGGGGACTTTGGCCGCCACCAATAAAGAGATGATTGAACGCGCCCGCGAGTTGAAGCTCAAGCCCGAAGATACACGCGGCGCAACCTTCTCGACCAGCAACCTCGGCCCGTATGAAGTTGACCAGTTCACCGCCGTCATCAATCCGCCGGAGGCGGGCGTCATCGCCATTGGCTCTGGTCGTAAGGTGGCCGTCGCCAAGCCGGACGGCACTGTGGGCGTGGGGACGCGAGTCAAAATCACCTTGAGCGTTGACCACCGTGTCAGCGACGGCGCGGAAGGCGGGCAGTTCATGTTCCGCCTCAAAAATCTGATTGAAAACCCGATGCAGCTACTGCTCTAAGGAGACACCCCGGTGACGGACGTAACCCCGGAATTACAGCAGCTTGCGATTAACACCATCCGCGTGCTGTCGATTGACGCCATACAAAAGGCCAACAGCGGCCACCCCGGCTTGCCGATGGGTGCTGCGCCGATGGCGTATACGTTATGGACGCGCCATTTGCGCCATAACCCCGCCGATCCTAAATGGCCTGATAGAGATCGATTCGTCCTCAGCGCGGGTCACGGCTCGATGCTGTTGTACTCGCTGCTGCACCTGACCGGGTATGATGTCAGCATGAATGACATCAAAAACTTCCGTCAATGGGGCAGCAAGACCCCCGGCCACCCAGAAAACTTCTTAACCCCCGGCGTTGAGACCACCACCGGCCCATTAGGGCAAGGGGCTGCCAATGCTGTCGGGTTGGCGCTGGCTGAGACGATTATGGCCGCGCACTTCAACCGTGGCGGCCACACCATCGTCAACCACTATACCTACGCCTTAGTCGGTGACGGAGACTTGATGGAGGGCGTGTGCATTGAGGCGTCGGCGCTGGCCGGTCACTGGGGCTTAGGGAAACTGGTTTTCCTATATGACTCCAACGACATCACGCTAGATGGCCCAGCCGAGATGACCTATACCGAGGACATTGCTGCGCGGTATGTTGCGATGGGTTGGCAGGTATTGACCGTCAATGATGGCAACAATGTCGATGAAATCGACGCTGCCCTCAAGGCCGCCCACGAACAGACCGAGCAGCCGACCTTCATCATCGTCAAGACGGTGATTGGCTATGGTAGCCCGAATAGGGCTGGCACGAGCAAGGCGCACGGCTCTCCATTGGGCGCGGATGAAATCGCGCTGACCAAGCAGGCGTATGGTTGGACGGCAGAACCATTCACCGTCCCCGGTGAGGTGTTTGAGCATTTCCGTAGCGCAGTTGATGACGGCGCGGAACTCCAAGATGCGTGGCAAGCCAAGTTTGAGGCGTGGCGCACCGCTTTCCCCGATTTGGCCGCCCAATGGGAAACCTTACATCGGGGCGAACTCCCGACGGGCTGGGATGCTGACATCCCGACCTATGCTCCGGGCAAGCCAGCCGCGACTCGTAATACCAGCGGCGAAGTCCTGAATGCTATCGCCAAGCACCTACCGACGATGGTGGGCGGCGACGCCGACCTCGCAGGCAGCACCAAGACGTTGATTAAGGGCGCAGATGAGACCCGTAAGGGCAAGCCCGCCGCCCGTAACATCCGTTTTGGCGTGCGTGAACACGCGATGGGGTCGATTGTGAACGGCCTCGCGTTACACGGCGGCCTCGTCCGTCCGTATAGCGCGACCTTCTTGACCTTCAGCGACTATATGCGCCCTGCCATGCGCCTCGGCGCGTTGATGAAGTTGCCGGTGCTGTATATCTTCACCCATGACAGCATCGGTCTCGGTGAGGACGGCCCGACTCATCAACCGATTGAGCAAGTGATGAGCTTGCGCCTCATCCCGGATTTGTACGTTTTCCGCCCCGGTGACGCCAACGAGACCGCCGCCGCCTATCGTGCTGCGATGACGGTGGATGGCCCCGCCGTGATGTGTTTCAGCCGTCAAGACTTGCCGATTTTGGACGATGCCGAGCGCGTCCAAGAAGGCGCGGCACACGGCGCGTATACCCTCGCTGACTGCGAAGGGTCGCCGGAAGTCATTTTGATGGCAACCGGTAGCGAAGTCGGCATCGCGTTTGACGGCTACAGGGCGCTGACCGAGGCAGGCGTGAAAGTTCGCCTCGTCTCGATGCCGTGCTGGGAATTGTTCGAGCAGCAAGACCCGATTTATAAAGAGTCGGTGCTGCCCAAGTCGGTTAAGGCGCGTGTCAGCATTGAAGCAGGCGTCACCACCGGTTGGCAGAAATATGTCGGCCTATACGGGGTGTGTATCGGGGTTGACCACTTCGGCGCGTCTGCACCGTTCGAGAAGTTGTACGCCGAGTTTGGCTTGACCGCCGAGCGTGTGGTCGCGGCGGCTAAGGGCTTAATCAAGCAGTCGATGAGCTAAAAAATTCGTAACTACTCAGCCATCATTTCTCCCCTCAATTCGATGATGTAGAGCGTCAAATTGGCTGAGGTGTGTGGAAGTTCTTCCCTCAGATAATTGGGCTGAGTGCAGGTCAAAATCTCATTTTCCCCTCAAATACGGGCTGAGTAGTTACAAAAATTCTAGGTATAAGGTGCAATGACAGTCAAACATTAGTCTTGCACCTTATACCTTGCACTTAAATTTGCCCTCTTTAGGGGAACCTGAGAGGGCGTGATGATTAGAGGTAACAAAATCCCTACCCAAAACACGAAAACCTATCGCAGTCGCGATAAAAGGGTGGTATTATCGGGTTTGCGCCCTCGCTTGTGCGCGGACGAATAGGTTTAAGAGACCATGCGTATTCTAGTCATCTCTGATATACATGCGAATTTCACCGCCTTTGAGACCGTCCTACGGGACTCTGAAGGGATGTGGGACTATGTTTGGTGTTTGGGGGATGTGGTCGGTTATGGCCCAGACCCCAACGACTGCGTAGAAAAACTGCGCGAACTGCCGCACCTGTGCTTGGCAGGCAATCATGACTGGGCCGCGCTTGACCGGCTGGACATCCGCACCTTCAATCCTGATGCGCGTCGCGCTGTGGATTGGACGCGGGAGACCTTGACGCCGGACAATACCCGTTGGTTGGAAGCACTACCCGTCACGTTTGTGATTGGGGATTACACACTGGCGCACGCCAGCCCGCGTGAACCCATCTGGGAATATATCTTAGAGACCAAAACGGCCTCGGATAACTTCCCGCACTTCGAGACGCCGTATTGCTTGGTAGGCCATACTCATCAGCCTGTGATTTATGAGCAGGTCAATGATTATGACACCACCGCCACGCGCCCGAATTACGGCAAGCCACGCCATTTGAACGGGCGTCGGCAGATCATCAACCCCGGCAGCGTCGGTCAGCCGCGTGATACAGACCCGCGTGCGGCTTACGCCATCCTCGATTTCGATAAGAACATCTGGGAACATCGCCGGATTATTTATGATGTGTCGTCGGTTCAGCGTCGGATGCGCCAATACCGTATGCCGGAACGTCTGATTGCACGGCTTGAGATGGGGATGTAGCGCCAGTGAGCCATCAAAACGCGGATTCGTCTGCTGACGACCTCAGCGTGAAGATGCGCGATTATCTGGTTGAAATTTACCGTCTGAGCGAGCGCACTCCCGGCCAAGAATTCGTCAGCACTTCGGCGCTGGCGGAATTGCTGTTCGTGACGCCGCCGGCCGTCAACCGGATGGTCACGCGCTTACGCCAGCAAAATCTGTTGGAACACGCGCCGTATCAGGGCATCAAGCTGACCGATGCTGGTAAGCGCGAGGCACGGGTACGGTTACGCGCCCACCGAATCGCCGAGTCGTTTTTGGTCGAGGTGATGGGGCTGGGCTGGCACGAGGTTTACCCAGAAGCGGCGCGGATGGCGTCTGGGTTGACCGATGCCCTGCTACAGCGCATGTGGGTGATGGCGGGCAAACCGCTGGTTTGTCCACACGGCGAACCCATCCCATCTGCGGCTGGGGAAGTCGCGCTGATTGATGATTTACCGCTAACCGAGGTGGTGGTCGGCAGTCCGCTGACCATCACCCGTGTTCAGACCCGCGACGCTGACCGCTTGCACTATCTGAAGGCGTTGGGATTGATGCCGGGGATGCCGGTCACGGTGCATCATATCGCGCCGTTCAATGGGCCGATGCAACTCAAGTTAAAAGATGAGTACCGCATCATCGGCCACAATCTGGCCGAGCAAATCCGGGCAATGCCGACATAAATTGTTTTGGGGGCGCAATTCCCCAGCGTCCCTAAAACGTTTTTTTCAGATGTTTACAGGAGAAAACCCCTCATGTCTGAACACCTAATTGACTTAGATGAACTTGTACTTCGTTGTAAAACAGATGAAGCGCGTAAATATATTGCTGAAGCTGTTGCGTGTTATAAAGTCGGCGCTTTTCGTGCCTGTATTGTTACTACTTGGATTGCGGTTGTTTGTGATTTTGTATATAAATTGAGAGAATTAGAAAAAGCAGGGAATGCAAAAGCTAAAAGCAAATTAAAAGAATTTGATACTGCACACGATGCGGCTGCTCTTAATTTAGCTCAGAATTTCGAGAAAGAAGTTCTAAAATCAGCGAGAGATGAGTTTGAGTTTCTTTCACATATGCAGCATGATGACCTTGATAGATTATTTCAAGATCGTCATCGTTGCGCTCATCCTTCCATGATTGTATCTGAAGAAATATATCAACCACCTGCTGAGTTGGCGCGTTATCATCTTAGAAATGCAATAACTCATCTATTACAACATCCGCCAACTCAGGGGAAGGCCGCTCTTACTCAGATTCAGAAAGAAATATTATCAGTAACATTCCCTAAAGACACTATAAAAGCCCTAGAATATTTCAAATATACGCCTCTTAATCGGGCAAGTGAAGTACTTGTTCGAAATTTCACTAAAGCTCATTTA
>DAOTTP010000013.1:0-25572 GCA_034437835.1 Anaerolineae bacterium
CATTTTCGTGGCGATGCCCGTGCTGCACGCCCAAACCCGCTTACTGCTCGGCAGTTCGCTGCAATTCCAAGTTTCACGCAAGATTTAGGACGCCGGGAGGCGTCCGCCCCTAGGAGCAACACAACCACATGAAACACCGCATTCAAAAACTGTTGGCACAAGCCAATCTCGGTTCACGCCGTGGCGCAGAAGAACTGATTATCGCTGGGCGCGTGCGCGTCAACGGCCAAGTGGCCGAACTGGGCGCAAAAGCCGACCCCGATACGGACATTATCACCCTTGACGGTGAGCGCTTGAACATCAAAAGCGTCCCGCGTTACATCATGTATTACAAGCCGGTCAACGTACTTTCGACCACCGAGCGCCAGCCGGGGGATGATCGCCCCACTGTGCGCGAGATGGTCCCCATCGAAGGGCATTTCTTCACGATTGGCCGCCTCGATGTCGAGAGCGAAGGCTTGGTCATCTTGACCAACGACGGCGACATGGCGAATCAATTGTCGCACCCGCGTTATGAACACACCAAGACCTATAAGGTCACGGTTTACGGCGAACCGGAGCAGCGCGTCCTCGATACGTGGGAGCGTGGAATCATGCTGCCCGAAGAAGAGACCATGACCGCGCCGTGTTCCATCCGCGTACAAGAACAGGGCGGCGGCCAGACCACCCTCCGTATCGTGATGACCGAAGGCCGTAACCGTCAAATCCGCCGCGTAGCCGCCGCGATGGGGCATCCGGTCAAGCGCCTGATGCGTACCCACATCGGCAAGCTGGGGATTGGGTTGCTCAAGAAGGGCGAGTGGGTTGAATTAACCCCCGACCAATTGAAAGAATTGACCACCCCGCACAGCGAACTGGATTATATCGACAAGCTCAAGAAGTCGAATAAAGCGCAGAATCGCCGCACCGATTTGATGAAATATACCACCGCCAGCACCGAACAGCTTGACGCGGCACGCACCAACCGCCAAGCCCCGTTGCTGCCGCGCAAGCCTAAGAAATTCGTCGAGCGCGAGCCGATGGATGGCGATGAAGTGGCACGCCGTCGCCCAGAGCGTGAGGGTGATGAGCGCCGTCCGGCACGTCGCCCCTCCGATGTGGGTGGCCGCGATGGTCGTCCTGCCCGTCCGGGAGCCAGACCCGCCTTCCGGTCACGGTTGGCGATTGATGAGACAGGTGGGCGTCCAGTGCGCCCGCAACGTGCCGCGCCTGAGGGCTTCCGGTCACGGTTGAGCGATGACGAGCGCCCGCGTAACGAGCGCACCTCCGGCAGTTCGCTGATGCGCGATGAAACTGGGCGCGGTGGTGAGCGTCCTCGCCGTGAGGGCGACAGCCGTCCGGCGTTCCGTTATGGCGACAGCCGTCCAGAGCGTCGTGAGGGCGACTCACGTCCGCCGCGCCGTCAGGGTGTAGATACCCGCCCGCCGCGTGCTGAAGGCGACAATCGTCCGCCGCGCCGCGATGGTGGTAACAGCCGTCCGCCATTCCGCGCCGAGGGCGACTCACGTCCGCCGCGTCGTGAGGGTGACAGCCGTCCGCCATTCCGCCGTGACGGGGATTCCCGTCCGCCGCGTGCTGAGGGCGATTCGCGCCCGCCGCGTCGTGATTTTGGTGGGGACTCACGTCCGCCGCGCCGTGAGGGTGACAGCCGTCCGCCGTTCCGCCGTGACGGGGATTCACGTCCGCCGCGTGCTGAGGGCGATTCGCGTCCGCCGCGTCGTGACTTCGGTGGGGATTCACGTCCGCCGCGCCGCGAGGGTGACAGCCGCCCGCCGTTCCGCCGTGACGGGGATTCACGTCCGCCGCGTGCTGAGGGTGACAGCCGCCCGCCATTCCGTGGTAATGGGGATTCACGTCCGCCGCGCCGTGAGGGTGAATTTGGGCCAAGCGATGTGCGTCCGCCGCGTCGTGGGTTTGATAGTGAAGCACGTCCGCCGCGTGCTGAGGGTGACAGCCGTCCGCCGTTCCGCGCTGGTGGGGATTCGCGTCCGCCGCGTCGTGAGGGTGACAGCCGTCCGCCATTCCGCCGTGATGGGGATTCGCGTCCGCCGCGTGCTGAGGGTGACAGCCGTCCGCCATTCCGTGGTAGCGGCGACTCGCGTCCGCCACGTCCGGCAGGCAGCAGCGACTCACGTCCGCCGCGTCCGGCAGGCAGCAGCAGTAGCCGTCCGCCATTCCGTGGTAGCGGCGACTCGCGTCCGCCACGTCGTGAGGGGGATAGCCGCCCGCCACGTCCGGCAGGCAGCAGCGACTCACGTCCGCCGCGTCCGGCCTTCAAGCGCCGTAAGGAAGACGACGAATAATCGTCCTGTGATATAAAAAATCCCCCGTCGTCAAAATTTGGCGACGGGGGATTTTTTGTGTACCCTCAGCGACCTAGTATTACCCGTGATATGCCACGGCGATTTGCGCGGCGACGCGGGCGTTATTGACCAAGAAGGCCGTGTTGGTGCGGCGACTAATGCCGTCGGTCAGTTCCGAGACCCGCGCCAGCACGAACGGCGTCACGTCCTTGCCGTGGACTCCGGCTGCTTCGGCCTCAAGCGTGGCTTGAGCGATGGCCGCCTCTGCGATGTCATCGGGCAAGGCGTCGGCTTCCGGCACGGGGACGGTGAACAAGATGCCGTGACTCATATTCAGGCGATGGCTGGCGGCCAGAATCTGCGCAGCCTGTTGCGGGGTATCCACCCGCGCCGTCACGGGCAAACCCGACGAACGGGTATAGAACGCGGGCAGGGTATCGGTCTGGTAGCCAATCACCGGAACGCCCTGAGTCTCCAAGACTTCTAGCGTCAGTGGCAGGTCTAAGATAGATTTCGCGCCGCTGCACACCACGCCTACCGGCGTCCGCCCCAACTCAATCAAGTCTGCGCTGACATCAAACGGGTGGCCGCGATGTACCCCGCCGATTCCGCCCGTCGCAAACACACGGATTCCCGCCCATGCCGCGACAATCATCGTCCCAGCCACGGTAGTCGCGCCGTCCTCGCCAAGACCTACCGCAATCGGGAGGTCGCGACGGCTGCATTTGCGGACGCTGCCCGCTGGGGCGAGCGCCAGATGTTCGATTTGTGCGACGCTCAATCCGACGGTGATTTTGCCGCCCAACACGGCAATCGTCGCGGGGATAGCCCCGCCCTCACGGACAGCCGCCTCCATTGCCAGCGCGGTCTTGGCGTTGTCAGGATAAGGTAAGCCGTGGCTGATGACGGTTGATTCGAGCGCGACGACAGGCCGTCCCGACGCGATTGCGTCCGCAACCTCGTCCGAAAAGGTCAAATTTGCCCGCATAATGCCTCCAATTTGGGATATAGCTTGGGATATGTGGTCATTATCTCCCCGTGAGGGAAGAATTGTCAACTTGGGATAAATTTGGGATAAAAACATGAGGTAGGGCACATCCGCTATAATAGAAGTCTATGTTCGATTACCCACCTGTGAAAACCCCATGGAACTGATTACCTCCCTACAAAATGAGCGCGTCAAATTGGCGCATACCCTCCAACACCGCCCACGCGCCCGCCGCAAGCACGTCAAGATTGTGGTCGAGGGAGACCGTTTGCTGCGCGATGCGCTTGACCGCCGTCAGCGCCCCGATTTCGTGCTGTATACGCCCGAAGGTTCGGACGCAAAACTGGTCGCGTTGCTGCACAAGATCAAAATTCAGATGTTGCCGGTCAGCGCTGAAGTCATGGCGCACGTCAGCGCGACTGAGGAACCGCAAGGCATCATCGGGATATTCCCTATCCCGATGCCGCCACTGCCTAAGCACCCCAGCCGCGTGCTGATTTTGGACGCTATGGGCGACCCCGGCAATATGGGCGGTCTGTTGCGGAGCGCGGCGGCGGCGGGAGTCGATGTCGCGATTCTATCGCCCAATTGCGCCGACCCGTATAACCCGAAGGCGCTACGGGCGGGCATGGGCGCACATTTCCGCCTCCCCGTAGTCGAGGCCGACTGGGGGCAAATCACCGGCTACTTGGATGGGTTGACGGTCTGCGCGGCGGACGCGGGCGGCGAGGTCGCGTATGACCAATCCGACTGGACAGGGCGCTGGGCGCTGATTGTCGGCAGTGAGGCGCACGGCCTGAGTCCGAGGGCGCGGGAACTGGCAACTCGCATTATCAGCATCCCGATGGCCGCGCAGACCGAATCGCTCAATGCGATGGTGGCGGCGGCGGTCATCTTGTTCGAGGCCGCCCGCCAAAACCGCAAACCGGAATGAGATAGGACGATATATTTGTCACCCGTTTTTTGCATGTCGTGGGTGTTTAGACGGGCGCACGCACGGGTGCGCCCCTACGAAGACCGGCAGATTTGTAGGGGCGGGGCTATGTCCCCGCCCGCCATCTAATGCCCTTATTGTCCCAATTCCAACAACGTTAATTCATTGGCAGATGCCTCGCGGTAGGCGATGCGCGACCCGTCCGCCGAAACCGACCAATCGCCGTTCATGAGCGTGAAAGGCGGGGTGGTGAGGGTGGTTTGCGTCCCCGTCGTCAGGTCATAATGGGTGAGCGTCTGTATCGGATTGACATCCGTCTCCATTAGGATGACATATACTTCGTCAGAGTCGCGCCAGCGCCAACCCCCGAACCACGGCAGTTGAGTCGGGGGTGCGCCGGAATCCAAGTTGAGCGCATATACGCCCGACGCGGCGGGATCGGGCTGGTTGGTCAGGATAAACAGCGCCCATTGTCCGCCGGGGCTGACGCTCAGGGCGCGCATCCATGAATACGTGCCGAGGTCGATTTGACCGCCGCCGTCGGTATCTATCACGACGATACGGGTGGCGCGTTCATCGCCCGGAATCATGACAATCACGCGGGACTCATCGACCCATTGAGCGTTTGCCCCCGGTGCGGAGAAAATCTCACGCGATTCGACCCCGCCGAAATTCGCTATCTTCACGCTGGATGCGGCACGTTGCTCCCCCGGCAGGATGGGGGCGCTCTCGACCCATAGCAGGCGCGTATTGGCCGGGTTGAGCGATGGCAGTTCGCCCCCGGTGACGGTGCGGAACTCTGCGCCGTCGGGTTGGCGAATCATGACGACTTGCTCAGCGTCCATCCACATCTGATACGTCCAGTCCGGCGATTTATGCGCGGGCGGGGTTGATTCCACGACTTCCGCCATCATCGGCTGCGTGATGTCCCAGCGGTAGATGCTTGCCCGCTGACTGGCTTCGCCGTCGATGCTGTACAGGCCGAGTGGGTCGGTGGGATGCCAGAAATTCTGCCAACAGCACCGCCCACTTCCTATAGTACGCGCCGTCCACGCGGCGTTGAAATTCAACGGTGGCAGGTCACGCGGGAGTAGGGCATTGGTCGGCGCGTTTTGAGCATTCCCCGGCGGATAGACCTCGCGGTAGTCGTTCAGGCGCTGACCCCAGAAGCGCACATCCGGTTGGTCATCAAGGCTCATCCAGCGGTGGGCGTTGTCCATATCCCCTTGGAATAGGTGTCCGCTATATGCCCCGACCAGCGCTAAGGCGTTCCAATCGGCTTGAATCCACGTCACCGGGTTATAGGTGGCCTGATAATCCATCGAGCGCACCTCGAAGTGCAGATGTGGGCGCGAGAAACAGGTCGAATCGGGGTCGCCGCTATAGCCCACGAGGTCGCCTTGTTTGACGGTTTGGCCGGGGCTGACAGGCGGGTAGCCCTGTAAATGACCATAGAGGCTGGTGGCGTTGAGCGCGTCATGGCGCAAAATTAAATTATGTGGCCCCGCGCCAAAACCGAGGTCGTCAGCGAATGCGACGACTCCATCCGCCACAGCCACTAGCGGCGTGCCGCAGGGCATACTCAGGTCGATCCCAAAGTGCAACCCCTGACCGGCGCTGTACCACTCATCCCCGAAATTGTACGCGCCGGGGGTATTGCCATAGGCTTGGCCGAACAGCCATGTCGCGGCGCCAGGTTGTACCCCAACCGGTAGAATCATCGGCTTGTCCTGCGCCTGTGCGCCTATCAATCGCACCGACATTAGGGCGAATAACAACAGTGAGAGCATCAAACGTCGCATGTGAAGAAAACTCCTACGCACTTATTTATCAGTATGAATTATGCGCCAAAAAAATGAACCAAACCTAACAACCCGACTTTGTGCGCTTACGCCCTATACGCGGCGCTCACCGAGAGGGGTAGGGTGATTTTAACGCCTGTTAGGTTTTGTTTAGATTTGTGTTATGCAAGGTATGTAAGCGATTTCGGTACATTCTGACACCCCATTTGCGTTGAAACTGATACAGGGATGTGTTATCCTATTATTCGTTAGCTTTTGCTAATATGGGATAGAACCGTTTGTCGGGCGCGACTTTCCCTTACAAAAGTTTTTTCCTTTACCGACATTCAGGAGGACCTATGAAGCGTTCGTTTCGTTTCATGATTGTTGCCCTGATCGCAATGTTGAGCCTTTCTTTGGGTCTCAGCGCCAGCGCTCAGGATGGAAAGACCTTGGTTATTGGTTGGGAGCAGGAACCCCCGCTCCTCACCCCCCGCAGCGACCTCGCCTTTGCGAACATGTTGACCAACTTCTATGCGCGTGACGTATGGAATTGGGACACCAACCGCGATATTTATGCGGAAATGGTCGCCGAAGTCCCGACCCCGGAAAACGGTATGGTCGAGACGTTGGAAGCCGGTAACACCAAGGTTACTTATAAGCTTCGTGAAGGCATGATGTGGTCAGATGGTGTGGCTGTCACCAGTGCTGACTGCGCGTTCTGGCACGAAATCGTCATGGACCCGACCAAGGGTACATTCCAACGCGGTTCGTATCCTGAAGTTGTCGAGGCCTTCGATGTCATCGATGACCTGACCTTCAGCATCACCTACAACTCGCCGTATCCTGACTACACCAGCCAGAATATCGCGACCTGCGGCTACCCCGCGCACATCTTGGCTCCGATTGTCGAAGCCGAAGGCACCATTGATAATGCCGCCTACTTCACGCCCGATGGCGCGAGCGCTGGCGCAACCGTGGGCTATGGCCCGTATGTCATCAGCGAGTGGATCGTTGGCGACAGCATCCGCTTTGAAGCCAACCCGATGTGGGATGGTCAGGCTCCGGCCTTCACCACCGTCATCGCCAAGTTCGTGACCGACAGCGCCCAAATGCAGAACGCTTTGGCCGCTGGCGAAATCGACGTTGCTTTCAACTTCAGCGACGATTTTGTTGAAGGCTATCAGGCCATTGAAGGCACTGAAGTCTTCGGTACGCAGGGTGTGTTCGGCGACGCCATTTGGATGAACTACGGCAACAACAAGGGCCCCGTGGCCGCTGCTATGGCCGACATCAATGTCCGCATCGCTTTGATCGCTGGGCTTGACCGCGCCACCCTCGCCGAACAACTGATCGGGCCGGGAACCGGTATCCCCAAGGCTTGGCACCCAGAAGCCTTCTGGCCGGAAGACCTCGAGTCCGTCAGCTACGATCCTGATCTCGCTAACAGCCTGCTCGATGCAGCCGGTTGGGTTGACAGCGACGGCGACGACCTGCGTGATAAGGACGGCGTTGCGCTGATCCTGCGCTTCTTCACGACTGACCGCCAGATCCGTAAGGATTACCAGATCGCCATCGCCGAATACTGGAACGCCATCGGCGTCGGCACACAATTGCTGCCCGTCCCGGCCACCATCCTGTTCGCCGACTATCTGGAGCGTGGTATCCTCGATACCGGCGACTTCGACATCGCCATCTTCGCCTTGAGCGCTAGTGCGCTGACCCCGTATGCTGATGCGCCCGACTGGTTCGGTTGTGATGGTATCCCGAATGCTGAAGATCCGAACGGCAACAACGGCTGGGGTTCGTGCAGCCCTGAGTTCGACGCGCTGGATAAGCAAGTCGGCGTGACCGTTGACCCCACCGAGCGTCTAGCGATTGCCCAAGAAGGCATCCGCGAGTTCGTCGGTGAGCAATTCTGGCACGGCCTCTATCTGCGCCAAACATGGTACGCGATGAACACCACCGTGCTTGATGTAGCCACCGCCAAGGACGTAGGTACGTTGTCCTCGAACTACTTCAACCGGATTGAATACTGGCAGCCCGCGTCGTAAGACGACCTAGCGCCAGCCCGACAGGGGGGTGTCTCTCACAGTTGAGGGACACCCCCCTCTCATAAGATGTGAAAGTATCAGGTTTTCGTTAGGTTTCAGCGCACTGCCCCTCCCCAATATCGTGCTGTGGGATCGGGTTGGCTGCCCGGATAAGCAGTGTGGTTAGCCTAGCGATATGTTTAAGACCGAGGGGCGAGTGTCGGAGGTGTGTTCCGCATGACCAAGTATGTTGTACAGCGGGTTTTACAAGCAATCCCGCTATTGATTATTGTCACTATTGTCGTTTTTACTTTGAGCTTTGCGGGTGGTAATCCCTTCGCCTATCTCGCCCAAGACCCGCGTGCTACGGAAGCGGATCGTCACCTTCTCAATGAGAAATACGGATTGAACGACCCCATCCCACAGCAATTTGTGACATGGTTGATTGGGGATGACTGGCGACTGCGTGACCTGAACAATGACGGTGAAGGGGACACCGCAGGTGAGCGCCAAGGGATTTTCCGTGGCGACTTCGGCCAATCCATCAGCTTCCGTAAACCTGTCGCGAATGTGTTTGCCCAGCGGATGCCCAATACCCTCATTTTGATGGTCACACAATATGTCGTGACGATTATCTTTGCGGTATCGATTGGCATTTTGGCCGCCATCAAACAGTATTCTTGGTTCGATAATATCGTGACGGGCGTATCGTTCATCCTCTATTCGATGCCGGTCTTTTTGGTTGCGCTCTTATTGGTGCAAGTTTTCTCGGTACAGTGCCGAGATTTCTTAAAAATGCTTGGCGGCGACCCCGGCATGTGTCTGCCAGTGCAAGGCATGTATGATGTGCGAAGCGGGACGCGGGAATTTGGCGATCTGCTGCGGCATCTGATCCTGCCAGTGGTTAGCCTTTCGGCCATCAGTATCGCCGGTCATAGCCGCTATATTCGCTCGACCATGTTAGAAGTCATTAACAGCGATTATATCCGTACCGCCCGAAGCAAGGGTCTGACCGAGGGGCGTATCACGTTCCTACACGCCTTCAAGAACGCCAGCCTACCGCTGGTGACCATCATCGCGCTAGACATCCCGTTTTTACTGGGCGGCGCGGTCATCACCGAGACGATTTTCAGTTGGCCGGGGATGGGGCAAGCCTTCATCCAATCTGTCCAACCAGCAGACCCGCCCCTCCTGATGGCCTTCACGGTCATGACCGCCGTAACCGTAGTTTTCTTCCAATTGGTGGCGGACATTGCCTATTCGTGGCTTGATCCGCGCATCCGCTATAGCTAACAGAGACGGACGATATACTCATGGCAAATGGAACTGTTGAATCTGTCTCGAATGTGATTAAGCTAGAGGGACGGCATGACCAAGCGGAGTCGCTCTTACGGGTCACCATCCGGCGCTTTCTGCGCCACCGCATGGCAGTGGCTGGTCTGATTATCCTTGGCTTCGTCCTTTTGTATGTCACGGTGGGGGCATTGCTGTTAACCGAAGGGTACGCCAATAAGACCTCATTGACCGAGAAGAACACCCCGCCAACGTTCGCCCCCGTCACCAGAGAAGATGGTTCGATCAATCTGCCAAATTATCTGGGGACAGACCGGCTGGGGCGTGACATCCTAGCACGCACCATCTACGGCGGACAGATTTCGCTGATGATTGGTATTTCGGCTGTGGCGATTTCAATCACCATCGGCACGACAGTCGGCCTGATTTCCGGCTACTTTGGCGGCTTAATCGACTCTATTTTGATGCGCTTTGTCGAGGCGATGTTGGCGATTCCGTCGCTGGTGCTTCTGATCGTCATCCAACCGGTGCTGATTAAAAATGCGTCGAGTACGGTCAATCTGTTTGGCCGACAGCTAAGTATCACCGTGGTAGCGATTGTGGTCATCATCGGTATCTTTAGCTGGCTCGGCCTCAGTCGCATCGTGCGTTCGATGGTCTTGTCGCTCAAGGAACAGGAATTCGTCACGGCGGCGCGGATGGTCGGTGCGAGTAATTCGCGCATCATCTTCACTCATATCCTGCCCAACTGCATCGCTCCGATTGTCGTGACCGCCACGCTGGGCGTCGGCAATGCCATCGTGACCGAGACCGCGCTGGGCTTTCTAGGCTTCGGCGTGCAAGAACCCACCGCGACGTGGGGTAACATCCTCAGCGGCGCACGCCAATTCGTGGACGAATATCCGTGGATTTGGATGGCTCCCGGCCTGCTCATCACGCTCACCGTGTTGTCGATTAACTTCATCGGCGACGGTTTGCGCGACGCGCTCGACCCGCGTACCCAGCGCTAATCCGCTCAATAATCGAACCCATAAGCCGCCAGTGAGATGTCCTTCACTGGCGGTTTTTTGCGCCTAAACGTGAGAAAACCTGCCGTCGGCGCGTCAGGAGACTATATCACCGTTGTTTGAGGAATGGGATTTCGCTATGCACATTGATGTCATCCATGATACCGCCTGCCCGTGGTGTCGAATCGGCAAGGCCAACCTACACACGGCGCTGGCCGATTGGTCGGGAGAGCCGGTCACAATTCAATATTGGGCGTATCTGCTCAGCCCGAATTTGCCGCCAGAAGGCGCTGACTTTGCCGAGGTCATGCAGACTAAATATCGCAATGTTGACCTGTCGCAGATGACCGAGGGGCCGACTCGCGCTGGCGCTTCGATTGGGATGGTCTTTGATTTTGACCTGTTGACTCGCGCCCCCAATACGTTGCTGAGTCACCGCCTGATTGCGATTGCGCCGGATACCAAGCGCGAGGCGGTCATCAACGCGATATACGACGCCTATTTCCAGTTTGGCAAGGACATCAGCCGCTTGGATGTGCTGCTTGATTGCGCGGAATCGGTTGGGATTGAGCGCCCGTGGGCGCAGGTCGCCTTAGAGGGGGACGCGGGGCTGGCTCAGGTGGCCGAGGAACTTCAGGCGGTGATGAATGCCGGTCTGACCGGCGTGCCATTCTTCATTTTCGACGGCAAACTGTCTCTCAGTGGGGCGCAACCGGTGGATGTGTTCAAACGCGCCCTCGCGCAAGCCGCGACCATGCCGTCACAACAGAAATAATTGCTAAGATACGGCTAACGTGAAATGATTGGATATATCGTGAATCCGCCGCCGAGGGTTAAAACCCCCGTCTAATGCAATGCAAAACCCACTAAAGTGGGTTGCTTGGTTCATGATTCGGGAAAAAAGAGTCCCTTTAGTGGACTTTGTTTTCCCTCAGCCCGGCACTTTAGTGCTGGGCGGCGGATGAGTCTGAACAGTATCTATCGGGGCGCTTTCATTTCACATTAGGCGTAGCATTTATCTTTCCGATGCAATGAGACTCAAACCTATAGGTTTGTTTGCGCGTTTTTTCATTGCAAAATGCAGGGTAATCACCATAATTTCACACAATCTGAACATGAAATTTTTTGTGTGGATGGTCTCATCTGACGCCTAACTATAGTGAGGGATACTTTTATTTAGCTGTGCTAATCTTATTGGCATAACGTCTGCCAACAAGGATTTTGCGCCATGCGGATTGTCCGCCGTATCCTACTCACCGTTTTGATCGTCCTCGTCCTCGCGGTCGGCGCATTTGTCGTCTGGGCGAATACCCCCGTCACATTAATGCCAGAAGCCGAGGCCGCGCTGCTCAGTACCTCTGATGTGACTGTCACGACCACGCCATACCTGACCTTCACCCCAACCGAAGGCGACATCACCACCGGATTTATCTTCTATCCGGGCGGGAAAGTCTCGCCGTCGGCCTATGCGCCGTATGGTCAGGCGATTGCCGAACAGGGTTATCTGGTTGTCATCCCGACCATGCCGCTGCAATTGGCCGTGTTCGACGCGGACGCTGCCATAGACATCTTCGCGGATTTCCCTCAGATTGAGCATTGGGCGCTGGGCGGTCACTCGCTGGGTGGGGCGATGGCGGCCAATTTCGTCCACGCCAACCCGGATGCGACGGACGGGCTGGTATTGTGGGCGGCGTTCGCCCAAGAATCGGACAGCCTCGCGGAATTTGACCTGCCGGTGCTGTCGGTCTCTGGGACGCTGGACGGACTCGCCACGCCGGATGACATCGCGGCCTCACGCGCTTATCTGCCCGCCGATACGGTTTTTATCGCCCTAGATGGCGGCAATCACGCCCAATTCGGCTGGTACGGCGACCAATCCGGCGACAATGCTGCCACCCTCAGCCGCGCCGACCAAATGGGGCAAACGGTTGAGGCGACGGTGACTCTGTTGAAGGAAATTTCGGCGGAATAGCCGATCTGCGGCTGTGACATGACCCGCCCCTACGAATCGCCGGTTTTGGTAGGGTCGCACCTGTGTGTGCGCCCACACCTCAAAACATTCAACATTAGGCGTATCAGACAAAACACCCCCATCTCAAAGCATGAGATGGGGGTTGTTGATTTAACTGGTGAGGGTGAGATTACGCCTTGTTCGCCTTGACCGGGATGGTGCGCGGCTGGGCGTTCTCGGTCTTGGGGAGGCTGAGGCTCAGGACGCCGTTCTCGTAGCTGGCTTCCACCGCGTCGGATTTCACGCTGTTGGGCAGGCGGACGCTACGACTGAACTTGCCCCAAGTGCGCTCACGGAGCAAGACGCGCTCGCCGTCTTTCTTCTCGGTGTTCTGGGCGATTTCCGCGCTGATGGTCAAGACATCCTCGTGCAGGCTAATCTTGATGTCCTCAGCAGTGACGCCGGGGAGGGCGGTGGTGACGGTGTAGCCGGTCTCAGTCTCGGTGACATCCAGCGCCAATGTGCCGGTGGCGGTGTCTGAGGCTGTGCCGCGAATGGCGCGGGTGCGGTCTTCGATCATGGTGTTCAACATGCGCTCCATCGCGGAAATCTCACGGGCGGGGTTCCAGCGGATTAAAGTAGACATGATTTTTTCCTCCAAGTGTGCGCCTTTATGCTGGCGCTGCTGCATTTCGTTTCGATACCATAACGATACCGCCGCCATATATGAAGGCTGTAAGCGGTCTATATGACGTGTATCAAATGCAAATCAGAGGAATATATGCGCGTCAGTTGCGCGTGGCGTCCAGCGCCATTTTGATTTCCGCAGGGTTGGGGACTCCGGCCACGCCCACCCGTGTGACCGAGTTTGCGGCCAATGCAGCCGCAATCTGCACGGCGCGGCGGATGCTGCCGGTCAGGTAGAGGGCGCACAGGGCGGAGGTGGCGAAAATATCGCCCGCGCCAGTGGGGTCTACCGCTTTGACTGAGGGGCTGCGGAATGAGGTCGGCAGGCCGTTTTGGAGATGCAGGCCGCCGTGTTCTGCTTGGGTATAGAGCAAGTGCTTGGTATATGGCGCTATCTGATGGAGTAGCCCCGGCTGCTGGCTGATGTCCTCTTCACTGAACACCAACATCTCTAGGCGTTGCAGAATCATCGGGCGGAACCACGCCTTGAATTGCACGAGTCCGCTGGCGTCCCACTGGCGCAGCCACCCTTGCAGCGTGACCATCCACCGCGCTTGCCCGAAACAATCCAATAATTCGAGGCTTTCGCCCTCCCCTGCCACGGGGCCGACATGCAGCAATTGAGCAGACCGCCACGCGGGCGGCACATGCTCCGCTAGAATCGCGCCCGCTACGGCACGGACATATTGCGTCCGCCCTTGTGGGGTGTAGATATTCTCAAACGTGGTGGTATGTTCGGCGGGTATGACCACGATTTGCCCGTATGAGGCGAGTTCTTGTAGCAACGGGTCATTTGGCTGGGCGCTGGTCAATAAGCCGACCCGTAGGCCGAACGAGTAAGCGGTGCGGATAGCATACGAGACCGTACCGCCGACCCGTCGCCCTTGCGGGGTGAGGTCAGCGGTCATGTGGCCGATAAGGACGTAATCGACGGCCTCGGCGGAAGCAGGGCTGACAATCAAGCCTCGTCCCCGTCCTCTGCGTCACCCACGGCTTCTGTGGTGTCAGGCGCTGGGGCTGCTTCTTTAGGGATGGCCGGGACAATCGTCACTTTGCGCGTATCGCCCTCACCGATGGATTTGGTCGTGACGGCGGGATTGGCGCGTAGCGCGATATGGATGAGTCGACGCTCGTGCGGCGGCATCGGCTCCATCACCACAGTACGCCGCTCGTTGATGGCTTGTTCGGCCATGCGAGTCGCCAGCGTGCGGAGGCGTTCGGCGCGTTTGGCCTTATAGCCATCCACATCAAGGATGAGGTTGACGCGGTGTTGCAGTTTGTGGCTGACCATCAGGCGCAAGAGATATTGCAGCGAACTGAGCGTATCGCCGCGCCGCCCAATTAACGAACTGATGCGCCCCTGCCCCTGCACATTCAGAATCCACGGGCCGCCGCCTTGGGCTGCGTCCACGCGACTGACTTGTACGCTGGCTGGGACGTTCATCAGCGTCAGGATTTGCACCAGCATCTCACGCGCCATCGTGACATCGGCATCGTAATCGGCCTCTTCGATGGTGGTATAGCCACTGAACAGCGAGGCCGTCTCGTCTTCGAGGTCATCGAACAGCGAGTCGTCGTCGAATTGGCTATGGCGGTTGCGCCCACCACCGGGAGGCGCGTCCATCAAGCGTGATACCGGACGGTTGCGGTCTGCCCCGTCACGGCGCGGGCCACGATTGTCGGTGCGCCCCGCGCCCTTGTTGTCACGCGGTTGGCTGTCACGCCCACCCGTGCGCTGTTCCCCAGCGGGGCGGGGCTGTTCGCCCTCACGACGCGGGGGACGGTCTGGACGGTTGTTGGTCTGACCCTCACGGCGGGGAGCATCACCCCCCTCACGGCGAGGCTGGCCGATGTCGCGGCGCTCGTTATCGCGGCGTTCCGGCTGTCCATAGCGCGAGGACGGTACGCTGCCCTGCTGCATCCGCCGCGCTTCTTCGTCGGGCTGTGCGAGACGCGGAAGCGTGGACGGCGGAGGGGTGGTTGGCCCCGTGCGGAGCATCTGCAAGCGCACCCGCGCCTTACGCGGCGGCGTGCCAAACATGCCGACGGAGGGTTCGTCAACCACTTCGACCATCACATCCCACGGCTGTACGCCGAGTTCGCTCAGGCCTTGTTGGATGGCTTCATCCACCGTATCGGCTGTCACTTCAATGGAACGTCGTTCAGACATAGCGGCCTACTTCTTTTTGTTGCCGTTCAACTTGGAATTGTCTGCCTTGTCGGGTGCGCTGATTGACTTGGTTTTGGCCGACACTTCTTCGGCGCGAGCCGGGGTACGGGTAGCGGCTGGGTTGCCACCACGGGGCATCTGGTCTACCTTATCGATCACGCGCTTGATAATGGCATCATGTTCACGGAGTTGTTCCGGCGTAAGTTCGGATTTGCCGATAACTTTACCGCCAATTTTCAAACCCGGCACTAATTGATCCCAATGCGCCTTGCCCAACAGCGTGTATTGGATGATGCCGACCACGTTGGACACGATGAAATAGACCGAGATACCCACCGAAAACGACAGCGCGAAGAAGCCGAACATCAACGGCATGATAGTAGTCATCGAGCGCGTGGTGGCGGCGGCGGGGTTGTCTTTATCTTCCGGCTTGACGGGCGGCATGGTCAGCTTGGATTGCAGCCAAGTCGTGAGCATGACCAACACCGGCAAGGTGATGGCCGCGATGGTGGCGATGGTCGAGACGCCGCCGAAGGTCGGCGGATGGGTCAGGTCGAGGCCGAGCCACGTCTTGTTCAACGGGATGAGCGTCTCTAGGCCGGGGATGAGGAAGCGGCGCGACATATCGACCACTTGGAAGGGCGTGCTGCCCAGCGCATAGGTGATTGAGCCGTACAGCGCGAACAGGATCGGCATTTGGATGAGTAGCGGAAAGCAACCGCCCAAGGGGTTGACGCCGTGTTCACGGTACAGTTCCATCTGCGCGGCGGCCAGTTTGTCACGGTCATTCTTGTACTTCTCTTGCAGTTTCTTCATCTGAGGTTGGACGATTTGCGTCGCCTCGGTTGATTTTTGCTGTTGGAGCAGTAAGGGTGAAGTCGCCAAGCGGATGATCACCGTCAAAGCGGTGATTGCCAGCACGATATTGTTGCCCAAGATTTGGTACAACAGCGCCAAGACCGTGACGAACGGGTTGAGTAGAATATCCATGAGCGTTCGTTTCGCCTCCGCCTAACGCTTATAGACCCACATCTTGACGCCCCGCGTCGCAGAGTAGGCTACCAACAGATTGTCATTTGCCACCGTGGTGACGATCACCAATGGCTCGTTTAAGGGACGTGCTTCCGTCGATTCGACCAAGAGCAGGTCGCCGAGGATTTCGGCGCCAATTGCGCGTGCGCCTTCCAGCGCGATCACGCCGCTATCACGGTCAAGCCAGACGACTTCGCCACTGCGTGCGCCGACGATGACGTGATCTTCCGTCACCAACGGGCTTGGGCGGATGCCGCCATTGGCCGCTTTGACGCGCCACTTCTCGCTGAGGTCATCGGTATTGAGCGCATAGACGTTGCCGCCCATGTCCGCGGTATAGACCACCCCATCGCGCACCACCGGCGACCCCCATACCCAGTCATCTACAGCGCGTTCTTCCAAGATTTCGCCTGTGCTTTGCGAAATCTTAAAGACCTTGCGGGCAAAGCTGCCGATATAGAGCGCCCCACCACTTAAAACAGGGGTTGAGGCCACCGCGCCGCCGAGTTCGGTCTTCCAAATCATACGGCCATTGTCGGCATTGACCGCATACAGATAGTGATCCATCGAGCCGAAATACAAGACGCCATTGACGAGTAACGGTTCAGACCAGATGCCGTTTTCTGTCTCGAACGTCCAAATCACCACAGACGGGGTGTCGATGTCCAGTGCCTGAAGGTTCTTGTTCAGGTAGGCGAGGTAAATATGATTCTCGTCAACGATAGGGTCAGCCACCACCGCATCAAGAATCGGAATGCCGGCCGGGTTATCGACGCGAGCCCCTAGCAGATTGACTTCGACCAATTTCTTGGTGTAGTTGGCAAACAACAATTTGCCTTCTTCGAGGGCGAGAGGGGCGGTATAGAATTGTTCAGGGGCAGTGGTGTCTTGGAAGTTCCATGTCCGGGGTTCGCCGGTCTCAGGCACGACACGCACCTGACCCTCATCGTCACGCAGTTGAACGGGTGCGCCGCTACTGGGGTCAATCTGAACGATGTAATTGTGGTAAGCCAGCAAGATATTCTGCTGGTCGCCGACCAATGACACCGACGCCCAACTCACGCCCACGCGGGAGCCAACGCAGCCGGTGATGAAGGCGGCTAAAACGAACAGCGCCGTGACCAGAGTCAGGCGGCGCAAAGAGGCAAAGCGGATCATGTTGCAGAACGCTCTTTCTTTGGGGGAACGGGGTCGTATCCGCCGGGGTTGAAGGGGTTACAGCGCATGATGCGCTTGCCCCCCATCCATAGCCCGCGCACCACGCCATGCACCTCAACCGCGCCCATCATATATTCCGAGCAGGTGGGGGTGAAACGGCAAGACGGCGGAAGTTTGGGGGAAATCCGGCGTTTATAAAAGCGGAGGGCGGCAAGCACCAAAGTTTTCACTGAATTTGGCGCGAGGATACCGCTACCCTTGTGGTAGCGGAGGAAAGCGCCTCTCCTTTCTCGTAAAGATAGCCATCAGATTTGTGAATCGGGGTGCAGTAGCGATAGCCGATACCCTGCACCGTTCCGGTGGGGGTGGTGATATTGAAAGAACCACTAGCCCTCACACTGACTCTCCCGACATACATACCGTATTTTGTGCCTTTTGTAACGATTACGCTGATTATATCTCCTGTCTGGAAACCAAAGTGGACACGCCCGTGCTTGGCGCGGGTTCGTGGGAAGCCATACTTATCAACGCTACACATTTGGCGCGATTGGTTCCCCATCGCCTTAATCTGAAGTGGCGCATGACTTGGTTTAATGTAAACTTGTTCTCCACTTTCCCCTACACAGGCCGCATCCACCCAATGCGCCTTTGGATAGTTTTGTTTTCTCCGATTAAATTTCGTGCGTCCGCCTGTCCCGACTTCCAACGGCAACCCTAATGTGTCCATACGTCTCCACAGCGCCCACCGAGTCGCATTGACTGCCGCCGCGTCTTTGAAGGGTTGCTTGGCTTGTTGTTGGATGTTCGGATGCCCAAATTCCGCCGCAGTTTGGCTACCCTTACGTTGATTACATTCATGGCAAGCCAACGTAAGATTACTCACACGATTTGAGCCACCACGTGATTTCGGGATGATATGATCGATCTCAAACGGCGTGTTATCGACACCGCAGTAAGCGCACTCGCGCCCCCACTTTTCCAGCAGATACTCTCGAACTTGGTAGCCAGCAAGTTCGCCTTGCTGATATTCCACACCAGAAATCTCAGCGTTTTGCATCAATTGCGTATCGAAACGTACAAATTCCATGGAGAGCGAGCTAATAGACGACCAGCGGCGCAAACGCCCGACCCAAGTTAGGATAGTCTCGATTCGGCTTTGCAATGACGGCGCAAGTTTGCCTTCTGCACAATGCCGATTCAGGAAACGAGGCGGGCGATAGCGTGTTTTTCGGCTACGCCGACTATGCCTTATTTGACGGCGCGATAACAACTTATCTCGGATTTGCTGCCCGCGATGGGTGATCTCTCCGGCCCAAATCACCCGCTTGCCGCGTTTGAAGTCAGCCACCAGTGCTATCCCAGTGGTTTTACTGCCCGGGTCTACCTTGAAAGTTACTGGTTGAGCATCCCCGCCATCCCGTTCTTTCAAGATAATTGTGAAAGGATAGCGACGATAAACTGCCGCCTTCCCTCGCGTGAGCAATTGCCGCGCACGCGCCGAATGACACGGCATCAGCGGGGTTTTGTTCTTATCTAGCACCAATACTCGTTGCATGAGTTACCTCATTATTCTCGTCTTACGACGATAAAGTGAACCTCGCCAATGTTATTCGGGCTTGTCATGCCCACCGCACTTTCCTAGACCCTCGGCATGTTTAACGGTGGACGATAGAGCGACGGGCTGGTTCAGTCACCCGGCGGTATCGTGACCCGAATAACGTAGTCTCACGAATGCGACTGAGGCTGGTCAACATGGGCTTGCTCATCGCAAGCCACTCCCTTCATGGGAGTGGTCGTTGACGGGTGGCCTCCTAGGGGGTCAACAGCCCAGATTGACGGGCGAGTGCGTCGAACGCACGCATGATTTCGGCCAGAGGTTGGCCGACAATCGACGGATGTGCCACCAACACCACATCCCACCCAGCGGTGAGAGTCGGGGTGACTTGGCGTAGACCTTCACGAATCAAGCGGCGGACGCGGTTACGGACAACCGCGCCACCCAGCCGTTTGCTTGTTACCAACCCATAGCGATTGTGTGAGAGGGTATTGGGGGCGATATTGAGCAGCATGAAGCGCCCACGGAAGGTTTGACCTTCACGACGCAGGCGGGCGAAGTCCTCAGACCTCGCCAGACGCAGCGGGCGCGGCAGCCCCACGCTGGGTCACCAAATTACTTACGGTCACCCTTATAGCGGTTGCCCTTGGTGGCGTTCCAGTTCACGCTCTTGACGTGCGTGGCCTTGACCGTCAGCAAATGGCGACCAGCGGCACGACGCTTCTTCAGCACGGCACGCCCGGTACGGGTACTCATACGCTCACGGAAGCCGTGGACGCGCACGCGGCGGCGAATCTTCGGCTGATAAGTACGCTTGGTAGACATTGGTGTGTTTCCTCTAAAACTCTGACGCAGGGAGTCTGCGTGCGGTTAATCAATTTCTCCTAAACCCAACGCATGGGGGGAGGAGTCAAGGTGGGTGTCGCGGTTCGCATACGGTGTGCCGTCCCTTGATAGCGAGGCTTTGCGTCCGGTATAATCATGCACCGGGGGATGAAACCGCCGTCAATATTTTACACGGTCTGGCGGCCTTTTCAATTGTAGGCTTACCTTATGCCTGTCACCCCTGAATCCCACCCGCTCCGCCAAACGCTATACGGAGAACCCCCGCTTGTCCATAACCATCCCCTACGCTGACAGCCTCTCATTGACTGATAGTGACCTCGACATGCTGATTTCGGTGCTTCTCGAACGTGAGACGCCCCTCAGCACCGCTGACCTTGCCCGCCTTCTGCTGGAACAGCGTGTCGAAGCCGCATCCGAGGCGCTGGTAGCGCGTTTCAGCGGCGTCACGGCTTACAACCCAGCTTCCGCCTATCAGACCGGCCAAAAACTGGTCTTTCCGACCCAAGAATATGCCACCGCCACGGTTATCGGGCAGCGCGCAGGTGATAACCCCAGCCACGGCGCATACCGCGTGATTGAGGTCAAATTTGATGATGAGGCGACCCGCGAATATGCCGCCGAACTGCCCACCCCGCACGCCCTCAGCGTCGAAGGCGAAGCCAGTTTCAGTATGCCGGGGACGGTTGCCCTCAGCGCCGATGACATCCTCGCCCAGCACGGCGAGGCCATCATCGCCGAATTAAACGCCTCACTTGAGGCGCGTTCTGACCTCGTGCGTTTGGTCGGAAAATGGTTCCCGCGTGAGTTGATGATGGACGTCAACATCGGCCACATCAACCTCGCTGATGCGGTCTTGGAGATTATGGAAGGTGGCCCGCTAACCACCGCCGACATCCTTGAGCAAATCGGCGGACTCGGCAGTGCGCCACAATCGCTCCAAGAATTTTCGTTGAATTACGCCATGCTCAACGACGAACGCTTTGATGAGGTCGGCCCCGCTGGTGAGGTCTTGTGGTATCTCAAGCGGATGGAACCCGCCGAAGTGCGCGAAAAACCCGCCGTGTTGCGCTATACGCCGGTAGATTATGATGCGCGTTTCGTGGCCGAAGACGGTTTAGAGGTCGAAGCCGAAATCGACGACGAATTGTCCGACTTGCCGCAGGAAACCGTCGAGACGGCCACCGTCCGGTTGATTTACCCGCACCGCCGCGCCGGAACTCTGCCGCTCAATAGCCAGACCCGGAGCGTTTTCCCGACGGCACGCCGCGCCCCGCGCATCTACATCACGCTGGTGGATGCGAAAGACAATGAAACCTTCACCGGATGGGTTGTCCACAATGAGGGCTATGTGTTCGGCCTGAGCGCGTTCTATAGCAAACATAAGCTGCCGTTGGGGTCTACAATGACCTTGCGGCGCGGCCAGCAGGCGGGGCAAATCGTGGTTGATTTCCCCGCGCACAAGCCGCGTACCGAGTACATCCCGCTGATGTCGGTCAAGGACAATCATCCGGTTTTCGAGTTGAACACCCGCCCCATCGGGGTATCGTATGACGACCTGATGATTCTGGGCATTGATGAGCTTCAGCCTGTCGAGGCGTTGGCGCAGTCCTTACAACAGAGCCGTAAGAATCTCGCCACCATCTTGAAATTGCTCGTCCCGGCGTTAACCCGCCTCAGCCCGCAAGGCGTCTCGCACTTTAAGACCATCTATGCGGCGGTCAATGTGTTGCGGCGAACCCCTCCCGGTTTGCTGATGGCGACTCTCAACGCCAACCCTGATTTCGAGAATGTGGCTGGGCATTACTGGAAGTTAAGCGACGCCTAGCCGCACCACCCCATAGAAACGAGTCCGCCATGTCTTCCCCTACGCCACAACCCACTGCCAGCCGCTTTATCAAGCCGACGCTCGACAGCCAATACCACATCGACTATGAGTGGTGGGTTCATACGCCGGGGGAGGATTTGCGGGTCTACTTGCTCACGCACTTGCCGCCGGACTTGCGTGAGAAGGCCGCCGCCGCTGGTGAGGGCGCGGTGATGGACTTCATCGACCCTGCCACCGGCGAGATCACACGGTTGGACGCGCTACGGCTGACGTTGCGCCACGCGGCAGACTCCCCGGACTTCATCAACCGCGACATCGCCATCGTGGATTGTATTTTCCGGGTTTTCATCAAGAACAATAACACCCCCCTTTCCCCGCGTGATTTGTCCACACAGACCGGCCACGACGCGCAGAATATCCTGCGCCTGCTCAGCGGCATGCGGGTGTATAAGGGGCTACGACTGGCTTAAGGACAGTGATGAGTTACAAGTGATGCGTGATGAGAAAGGAAAGCCTTAGCTCAGGACTCGCACATTTGGCGATGTTTACGCATCACTCAAGACTCATCACTCATTACTCAGGACTTAAACTCATGGGACGTGTCGTTAATACCAATGACCCCGGCAAGCGCCGTAATGCGCTGATGCGCGACGGGGCAGAATTGTTGCGCCATTTGATGTTGCAAACCACCATCACCGATGACGCCAAAGACATGCTGGCGCAGTTGGTGTATACCTTGCGCGAGGTCGATGGCGGCATTGAGGAATCGGCTAAGGCGTGGGAGAAGCGCGATTATTGGATGAAGGCCGAGGAATTCCGCAGCCGGTGGATGTGGGCGGGCAATAGCGCCGACGAACTGGCGAACCTCATCCGGCGCGAGGATTGGGGCGTGTTGCCGATGTTCCTCGTCCGGTTAATGCCCAAGTACGCAGACATCACCATCACCAAATTCACCCGCGACGAGTCGCTATGGGCGGGCGCGTATCGCCGTTTCAAATCCGAACCGACCTAACAATTTTTAGATTCGATAGCGGACACATCATGACGTGTCCGTACAGCAAGCAACGATGTTTCGCCGTAGACGAAATTCCTTGCTGTACGGACGCCTTATGAGGCGTCCTTTTGCCCATTATTCAGGATTCACTGTCCTCCTATGCCCGATTCCCATTCTGCCATCCTTCTGATTTCTTGCCCCGACCAAAAAGGGCTGGTTTCCGCCGTCACCCGTTTCATCTTTGAACAGGGCGGCAATATCGTGCAACTGGATCAGCACGTCGATACCGAGGCCAGCGCCTTCTTCATGCGTGTGGAATGGGATATGGCCGGTTTTTCGCTCGAACGCGATGCCATCGGCACGGCCTTCGAGTTGACCATCGCCCGCCGTTTCGGGATGACGTGGACGTTGCAATTCAGCGATGCTGTGCCGCGCATGGCCTTATTCGTCAGCAAACAGTCACACTGCCTGTACGACATTTTGGGGCGCGTGCAGTCCGGCGAGTGGCGGGTACATATTCCGTTGCTCATCAGCAACCACGAGTCGCTGCGCCCGGTGGCGGAATCGTTTGGAATCCCGTTCCACGTCTTCAAAATCACAGGTGAGAACAAGGCCGAACAAGAGGCCGCCCAAATCGCCCTGCTCAAGCAGCACAACGTCGATTTGGTGGTCTTGGCGCGGTATATGCAAATTGTGACCGGCCAACTCATCCGCGAATTTCACAACCGGATTATCAATATCCATCACTCATTTTTACCAGCCTTTGCCGGGGCGAAACCGTATCATGCGGCTTACGCACGCGGCGTCAAGCTGATTGGTGCGACCAGTCATTACGTCACCGAGGAATTGGATGCGGGGCCAATCATCGCGCAGAATGTTCTAGCGGTGAATCACCGTGACAACGTGACCGACCTCGTGCGGAAAGGTCAAGATGTTGAGAAGCTCGTCCTCGCGGAAGCGGTTTGGGCGCACATCAACAGCAGAGTCCTCGTCTATAACAACAAAACGGTGGTATTCTAAACGACAAAACTCACCTTTAGCCTCAGAAGAAACCCCAACCATGCCCCATATCATTGATGACCGTTATGAAGTATTGAGCAAACTTGGGGCTGGCGGGATGGGCGTGGTCTATAAAACCCGTGACGCCCTGACCCAGCATGAAGTCGCGTTGAAATCCATCACGATGGGCGGGCAGTCGATGGGGGTGATGCCGCCCACCTTTGACGACAAAGCCCGTGCGATGCTGGCCGATGAATTCCGAATCGCGGCTGGACTATATCACCCGAACATCCTTCGCACGCTGGATTACGGATTCGACGCCCACGGCGTCCCATATTTCACCATGCCGATACTCGACGGCGGCCAGCCCATCACCGTGGCCGCCGCCCACGCCGATAGCGCCCAAAAACTGGACATGCTGCGTCAACTCTTGTCGGCGCTGGTCTATCTGCACCGTCATCACGTCATCCACCGCGACCTCAAACCCGCCAATGTGTGGGTCGAGGCGGACGGGACGGTCAAAGTATTAGACTTCGGAATCGCCGTCTACGAACGCGACCTCAAAGGCGATACGGTGGCCGGGACGCTGTACTATATAGCCCCCGAGATATTCATCAGCGGGACGCCCTCAGTGAGCAGCGACCTCTATTCCGTCGGCGTGATGGCATACGAGATGTTCAGCGGCAAGCTGCCATTTCAAAGCACAAACGTCAGCGAAATGATTCAGAGCATCGTCAGTGATCCGCCCCCAATGGACGCGATCCAAGCCGATGAGCCGATTAAAAACCTAATCGGGCGCTTGCTCGCCAAACGACCCCAGCATCGCCCAGCCAATGCCTTAGCCGCGCTCAAAGAGTTTATGGCGCTGGGGGCTGTGTCCGATGACGCCGAGACGCTCGACATCCGCGAGAGTTTCCTCCAACACGCGCCGTTTATCGGGCGGGCATCCGAGATGGCGCAGTTCAAAGACGCGCTGGAACACCTCCCAAACGGGACGGGAGGCAGTCTGTTGGTCGGCGGAGAGTCCGGCGTGGGCAAGTCGCGGTTGTTGGAAGAATACCGCGTACAGGCGCTCATCAAAGGCGCACAAGTCCTACACGGTCAAGCGGTAGAAGGCGGCGGCGTGCGCTATCAGTTGTGGCGCGATGTCTTGCCTCGTCTGCTGTTCTCGACCTCGCTCACCGACCTTGAAGCGGGGATTTTGCTAGACATCCTGCCGCATATCTCGACCTTTCTGGGGCGCTTCATCCCAGATGTCCCGGCGCTGGTCGGGTCTGGGCAGCACAGTCGCCTGATTGAAACCGTGATCGAGGTCTTTCGGCGGCAAACCCGCCCCATCGTCTTGTTCCTAGAGGATTTGCAATGGGCGGCTGAAAGCCTTGACGTGTTGGACGCGCTATTGCCCCTGACGCTTGAGCGCCCGCTGCTGATTGTGGCCTCATACCGCAGTGAAGAGCGCCCAGACCTGCCGACACGCTTGCCAGATATGCAGCCCATCACCTTGTCGCCGTTTTCATCCCAAGAGATGTTGGTGCTGTGTACGGCGGTGTTGGGCGAAGTCAACGCCAAAAATCCGATCTTGCGGCGGTTAGAGAGCGAAACCGAGGGCAACGCCTTTTTCGCAGTAGAGTTCATCCGCGCCCTCGCGGAAGATGTTGGCAGCTTGTCACAGGTCGTTCACGCCGTGCTGCCGGAAAATCTACACGCCGCCGGGGTGGAGCGCTTGTTGGGGCGGCGCATCGAACGGTTGCCGGAGTGGGGTCTGCCGTTGCTGCGATTGGCGGCGGTGGCTGGTCGCCGAATCGACCTCAAAATCATTGATTATGTGCTGTTCATGCGTCCAGAACTTTTAGAAGAAGACTCGGTTGACGTATGGCTAGACGCCTGCGCCGCCGCACAGATTCTGGTGATTTTGGGCGAGGGCTGGCAGTTCAGCCATGACAAGCTGCGCGAATATGTCTTAGGCCAAATCCCCGCCGATTCGCTCCCCCGTCTGCACCGTTCAGCCGCCGAGGC
>DAOTTP010000014.1:0-56777 GCA_034437835.1 Anaerolineae bacterium
GCTGGTTTCACTTTCACCGTGGTCGATTTGCTCGTCAGCTTCCAAGACCTGTCGGTTAACGCGGCCTCATGGGAATGGAATTTTGGCGACGGCGTGGGCTTTAGCACCGACCAGAACCCGTCCTACACCTATGCTCAGCCGGGGACATACAGCGTCACACTGATTGTCCGCAACGCCGCTGGTGAAAACTCAACCCCCCAACAAGTCACGGTCAACGCGGCGCTACCACCCGCCCCG
The DNA here is from genome assembly GCA_034437835.1 of Anaerolineae bacterium. Taxonomy (GTDB): domain Bacteria; phylum Chloroflexota; class Anaerolineae; order Aggregatilineales; family Phototrophicaceae; genus Flexicrinis. The sequence goes on from DAOTTP010000014.1 coordinate 238, forward strand.
ACAGCCGGTTTCACCTACACCGTGGCCGATTTGCTCGTCAGCTTCCAGGACCTGTCGGTTAATGCGGCCTCATGGGAATGGAATTTTGGCGACGGCGTGGGCTTTAGCACCGACCAGAACCCGTCTTATACCTATGGTCAAGCCGGGACATACAGCGTCACGCTGATAGTCCGCAACGCCGCTGGCGAAAACTCAACCTCCCAACAAGTCACGGTCAACGCGGCGCTACCACCCGCCCCGACAGCCGGTTTCACCTACACCGTGACCGATTTGCTCGTCAGCTTCCAAGACCTCTCGGCTAATGCGACTTCATCGGAATGGAATTTCGGCGACGGCGTGGGCTTTAGCACCGACCAGAACCCGTCCTACACCTATGGTCAAACCGGGACATACACCGTCACACTGATTGTCCGCAATGCCGCTGGCGAAAACTCAACCTCGCAAGAGGTTACAGTGACATCGCTGGCGGTCGCGCCGACGGCAGATTTCACCTCTACGACGGATGGATTGATTGCGACGTTTGCCGATACCTCCAGTCCAGTAGAATCATGGGCATGGGACTTTGGCGACGGTGTGGGTTTCAGCGCAGAGCAAAACCCGTCTTACACCTATGCAGCCAGCGGCACATTCCCTGTGACTCTGACTGTCGCCAGCGCCGGTCTATCTGGCACTGTGACGAAAGATGTCATTGTCGAGGAAATCATCGTTGGTGAGCCGTCAGAGGCCGATGAAGCACCAATCTTGCCGGACATCAATGCACTAGGCGGTAGCCTCGACAGCATCGCGGCGAACAGCGGCGGCTTACTACAAGCCAATGTCGTCGCCGTGGTCGGTGATCGTACCGTGCTTCCCGTCGGTTTCCTCGCGCCGTTCGGCGATGCGGATTTCCTCTTGGAAGACATCGGCGCTGAGGTACAAAGCGTCCTCGATACCTACCTTGCTGGGGATGTCGAAGGTCAGAATTCCCTCTCGCGTATTGGTGCTGGCGTCCAAAACGACCTCAACGCTTCAACACTCCTCAACGGGTCTGGGGCGTGCGGGAATACACCGCTGGTCTGTGAGCTTGATACCACTCAAGCCGCCGTAATCATCGTCAGCGTCGGGTATCGCGATGCTGTGAACGGTACAGACCTCGCGCAGTTCGAGTCCGACTTGCGTGCTATCGTGGATACGGCCACAGGGCGTGGCGTTATCCCCGTCTTGCTGACCCCGTACTCACGCCCTGAACTGGGCGACACGATGCGCGATTACGCCGATGTGGTCGTCCGCATCGCTACCGAGAAGCAAGTACCGCTGGTCAACGTTTGGCGTATGTTCAACGAACTGCCTGATGGTGGTTTGACGGGCAACGACGCCTCTATCGCCAATGCTGGGCCAGACCGCCTGAACGGGAATACGACTACTCGTTTTGGTGAGAACGCCCGCAACTTCTATGTGCTGTCTACCCTGCGCGACATCCTATCTAGGGTTTTCGGCCTCTAATCCAACGGAAAGTGTTCGGGGGCGCTGAGCAAATTCAGCGCCCCTCTCTTATGACGATGATTAAATCCCCATTCACCCTCTTTGAGGCCGAAGTCCTCCCCGGCCTTGAGCAGTTGGCCGCAGATGAAATCCGGGCGCGTGCCGGTCACGCCAATCAAAGCGTGGTCGCCCGCACCGGCGCGGTGACTTTCATGTATGCCGGTGCGATATCTCAGTTGAACATCCTCAAAATCACCACAGCCATCTACGGCTCGGTGGTTTTTAATGTCCCACGCCCAAAAGCGCTGTTGGGGCATGAACATCTATCTCGGCTCATCAAAATCTGCAATTCGGTCCTAGACTCTGCCCGCCCACAATTCAATACCATTGGGCTTGATGCAGCCGGAGATGATTCCAGCGTGATGCAACGCCTGATGCAAGAATTGGCGCGGTTGTTGGGATTAGAATCGTCCGATGGGCGCGGTGACCTCAACTTACGCATCCGCCGACCTCGCGTAGAGGAGGGCTGGGAGGTGCTTATGCGATTGACTCCGCGCCCGCTGGCGACCCGCGATTGGCGCGTCGTAAATTATAAAGGCGCAGTATTCGCGCCCATCGCCTACGCGATGGCTGGCCTGACGCACCCATCATCTGATGATCGAGTCCTAAATCTGTGTTGTGGCTCTGGCTCATTGTTGATAGAACGCGCCGCCTACGGTCACGCCGCCGCATTAGAAGGGTGTGACATCTCGGCTGAAGCATTGGACGCCGCCCGCCAAAATCTGGCAGCCGCTGACGTGAGCGCTGTATTAAGTGACTCCGACGCCCGTCATCTGCCGTATGCCGATAAGTCGTTTAACGTCTTGCTGGCCGATTTGCCGTTCGGTCAATTGGTCGGTAGCCACCAAGATAACCTGACGCTCTACCCGGCAATCCTCACCGAGGCCGCCCGCGTGGCGTCACCGGGCGCACGGTTTGCCATCCTCAGCCACGAAAAACGCCTGATGACCCGCCTTCTTACCGAACAAACAGCATGGGTGCTTGAAAAATCACTCTCGCTCAATCAAAATGGCCTGCACCCCGAAATCACCGTTTTGCGTCGCGCCGATTGAACCACCCCCTACGCCTGTGGTAGCATCTAAGTCATGATTAAACGCGCACCCCTTCTCATATTCCTTGCCGCGCTATTATTAAGCGCCTGCACGCCGCCCCCTCAAGACCCCGTAATGATTGTGACGTTGGTCGTTGATGGGCGCGGCTTGACCTATGATGTCGATGAACCCATCACCGTCGGTGAATTTCTCGACCAAGTGGACATCATCGTTGGTGAGTTGGATGTCGTCAGCCCGCCACCGTTCACCCAAATCTCAGATGGCATCCAGATTACCGTCCGCCGTGTCACCGAAGAAACCTACTGCGAAGACCGCGAATTGCCTTACCAGCGCAAAACGTTGGTTGATGAGCGCTTGGAGGCCGGTGCGGAAGTCTTGTTCCAGCCGGGGGTTAATGGCGTCGAACGGCAATGTTTCCGCGCACAGGTCAGTGATGGCGTTCGTGGTGATCCCATCCCAGTTGGGTCATCCACCATCATCACATCTCCCAAAGAAGAAATCGTCTATGTCGGGCCAAATACCACGCTTGACCCGGTAGAGATTCGCGGCACGTTGGCCTATATCAGCGGCGGCAATGCTTGGGTGATGCGTGGCAGTAGTGACACTCGTCATCCCGTCACCAATACCAGCGACCTCGACTCGCTGCGGGCGTTCAACCTCTCGCCAGATGGCCGTCAACTCTTGATTACGCGCATCACAACTGAGGATGGCAGTTTTGGCAACCAGCTTCACCTCATCCCAGATGTGAACGCCGCCCAGCCAGAAGTATTACCGTTGCTCCCGACCAATATCTTGTGGGCGGATTGGGTTCCGGGGCGTGCCAACGTCATCAGTTATTCCCGCGCCGAACCGCGTCTAACCAGTCCCGGCTGGGGCGCGTTCAATGACCTCTGGCTGATTACCATAGACCCGCAGACCGGCGAAGAGGTCGTCCTCAACCCCTTGATTGAAGAATCGCCGGGGCGCGGCGGCCCGTTCAGTTGGTGGGGGCGTGGCTATGCGTGGTCGCCAGACGGGAGTCAATTGGCATGGGTTCATGCCGACAGTGTTGGCACGGTGAACCTCGACTCTGGCGAATTGAACCCGCCATTGATGCGATATGAGGTTTTTTCGCCCCGTAGCGACTGGTCATGGCGTACCACCGTCGCATGGTCGCCAGATAACGCTTTTTTGACGGCAGTTGTCCACGGCGCACCCATTGGCAGCGAATCACCAGAACGCAGTCCCGTCTTTGACATCGCGCTCATGGACACGTCGGGGGCGTTTAGCGCTACTGTAGTTGACCAATCCGGCATCTGGGCGCTCCCTAAGTTCTCCCCGGCGTCGGAAGATTCCAACGGTTTTGACGCGGGGTATTTGTCGTTTCTCAGGGCGAGACAGCCGCTGGTCAGCGTTGGCGATTCCGCCGAATACGACCTTGTACTGGCCGATATGGACGGCAGCAATGCTCGCGTCTTATTCCCGCCAGAAGGTGGGCGCGGCCTAACCCAACGTGATTACACATGGAGTCCAGATGGTGGGCAAATCGCTGTGGTTTATCAGGGCAATATCTGGGTGATTGATGTGATTTCCAATGTCGCCAGCCAAGTGACCTTAGACGGCGGTGTGTCTCGCCCAGTCTGGATGCCTTAAAACTAATGGCGCGTCGTCTATTCATCCTCACTCTCGCGTTGTTGACATGGGGCGGCTCACTGGCGCTATTCGGTGTCTCATGGGCGTCGCGTGCCGAAAATCTGCGTGGGGTTGAAGACCCTCTCCAAGCCGACGCCTTGCCCTACCGTCTGCCGCGTTTAGGCGTCAATGCTGAGCTAAACCGGTATGATAACGCTCAACTTGACGACCAACTCATGCTGATGGACTCCGCCGGAGTGACTTGGGTCAGGCAATATTTCTACTGGGATGGGATTGAACCCGCGCCCGGTCAATTTATGTGGGGCGAGACAGACCGGATTTTGGGCGCAATCGCCCAGCATCCATCATTACAAGTCGTGGCCGTCCTACAAAACACCCCGGCGTGGGCGATTGACCCCCAAGCTCAAGACCCCACCGGCCCGCCGCGTGACCCAGCAGATTTTGCCGCTTTTGTCGCCGCTTTTACCGAGCGATACGGGCCGCAAATTACCTATTATCAGGTCTGGGATGAGCCGAATCTATTCACTAATTGGGGCAGATTGCCCCCGCGTGCTGTAGAGTATGCGGCGTTGTTGGAAGGGGCATATCGCGCTATCCATGCCGCCGATTCTGAGGCGGTGGTCATCTCGGCGGCGCTTGCCCCAACCATCGAGACCGGCCCCGATAACGTCAGTGATTGGATTTATCTGCGCGACCTATACACGTTTGGCGCGTCAGATTTCATGGACGCGGTAGGTGCAAAACCGTATGGTTTTGATTTCAGCCCAGAAAATCGGCGAGTCGAACCGCGCTTCTTGAGTTTCTCTCGCGTGATTGGCCTGCGCGAAATCATGGTCGAATTCGGGGACGCCGACAAAGCGGTTTGGGGCAGTGATTGGGGTTGGAATCACCTGCCGACGGATTGGACGGGGAATAAATCTATTTGGGGGGCGGTTTCTCAGAAAGAGCAAATCCGTTACACACTAGAGGCATTAAACCGCGTTGACCAAGAATGGCCGTGGATGGCTGGGATGATTCTACACCAATGGAATCCGCCCTACCCGACTGACCATCCCCAACAAGGATTCGCGCTGGTCACGCCGGACGGTCAACCCAAAGCATTGTTACAAGCCTTGATTGACCGCCCAACATCGCCCGATTCTGCCCAGATTGGCTGGCATGATGTCCAGTCGCCCAATGCCTTATATAGCGGCGTGTGGACGTTCACCGACGCGGGCGCGGACATCGGTTGGCTGAATGACAGCCGTCTCCGGTTCAATTTTTTCGGGAAGTCGGTTGGCCTGATTCTGCGACAGGATAATTATGTCGCCAATCTCTACGCGCTAGTAGACGGTCAACCCGCCAACGCCTTACCTCGTGACGCCGCTGGAAACGCCCATCTCACCCTGACCAGCGGTTCATTGCAGCCAGAAGTCGGGGTTGTCACAATCGCGCACGGCTTAACCGATTCCGACCATGTTTTGGAAATCATCGCTGATAAAGGGTTTGACCGATATGCGCTGGCTGGGTATGCCGTCAGCCCCGGCAATCTGGCCGCGCCATATCATGCACAGGTCAATGTGTCGGCCCTCGTCCTCGCAATCGCTACCGTCGCTGTTGCGTTCAGCGCGGCAGGTCTACCGTGGGGCGCGTGGAACACCCGCTTATCAGGCCTATGGCGCGGCTTGAATTGGCCGCTGCAACTCGCCATCGGTTTAGTCACCTCATTGGCGATTATGCTTGGGGCGCTACTGACTTGGGGACAAGAATTCCCAGCGGTTTTACGGCGTGAGCCAGTCTTGCCCATCCTCGCGCTGGTCAGCCTCGGTTTAGCCTATGTCAACATCGCCTTACCGGTGACGCTGGCCGCATTGGCGGTGCTATTCTGGTGTATTTATCATCGACTCTTGATAGGGTTGGCGCTGACATTGTTGTTCGCGCCGTTTTTCCTGTTCCCAGTAGAACTTTACAGCCGCCTATTCCCAATGGCCGAAATCACGCTGATGGTCACTGCTGCCGCGTGGTTTGTGCGACTTCTGGCGGATTGGGGACGGAATCGCCGTCATGGCGCGTCCCTAAATTTCTCTCCGCGTGCGTTGACCCTAGCTGACTGCTTGGTGTTGGCTTATGTCGTTTTGGGCGCATTGGCGGTGTTGTGGTCTGTCTATCGGGGCTTTGCGCTGACTGAATACCGGACGCTATTCATCGAACCGGCGCTGTTTTATCTGATGTGCCGTACCGCCCGCCTCTCACTGCTTGACCGTCAGCGGCTTGTGATGACGCTCATTTTCGCCGGAGTCTTGGTCAGTGGTATCAGCCTGATTCAATATCTGCGCGGCGAAACCATCATCACCGCTGAGGATGAATCGCGTCGCCTTGCCGGGGTGTATGGCTCACCCAACAATCTTGCGTTGTTCTTGGGGCGTATCATCCCGTTTGCATTCGCTGCATTGATGACCGCGCAACACCGCCAAACCCGCTGGTTAGCGTTGCCCGCGCTGGCGCTGATGGGGTTGGTCGCACTGCTCACCCAAAGCGTCGGCGGCTTGTTTATCGGTATCCCTGCGGCGCTGGCGGTAGTTTTGATCGTCTCACAAGGGAAGCGTGGCCTGATTGGACTCGCCGTCGTCGCGTTATTGGTCGTGGTCGGATTCGCAATCGCAGCCAGCCAATCAGACCGTTTCGCCCGCGCCCTCGACTTCTCGCAAGGCACGAACTTCTACCGCATCCGCGTCATGCAAAGCGCATGGCAGGCCATCCAAGACCGCCCGTTGACCGGCCTCGGCTTAGACCAATTCCTCTACGCCTTCCGCGATACCTATATCTACCCTGATGCGTGGCCGGAGCCGAACCTATCACACCCGCATAATATCTTGTTGGATTTCTGGATTCGGCTGGGGATAGCCGGTGTCGCGCTGCTATTCGCGTTTGTTGCAACTTGTGCGATGGGATTGCGCCGCGCTTATCACATTTGGCGGGATAAGCCGTTTTGGGGTTGGGTGATTCTGGGCATGATGGGCGCAATGGCCGATACGCTGGTTCACGGATTACTGGATAACAGCATTTTCGTCCCCGACCTCGCGTTGATTTTCTTTGCGTTACTGGCACTCATCTCATCACTTGAGACCACCCCGCTGTATGGTACACTTCCATCAATTGAATTGACGTGATCAAGGGGTTGAGCCTGTGCGTGTTCTGATTGCTGGCGGTGCTGGGTTTATCGGCTCTCACCTGTGTGAGCGTTATTTGGCTGATGGGCATATAGTCATCGCCGTGGATAATTTCATCACTGGCGCGATGCAGAATGTCGCTCATCTGGAAAGACAGCCCCGTTTCACGCTTTTTCGGCATGACATCACAGAACCTTTCGATATCGACGGCAAACTTGACGCAGTGCTGAACTTCGCATCGCCCGCCAGCCCGATTGATTACCTAGAACATCCGCTGGAAACCTTAAAAGTCGGTTCTTACGGCACGCACAATACGCTAGACATCGCTCGCCAAAAAGACGCGGCCTATCTATTGGCTTCAACCTCTGAGGTCTATGGCGACCCGTTGCAGCACCCGCAACAAGAATCGTATTTCGGCAATGTCAACCCCATCGGCGTCCGCAGTGTGTACGATGAGGCCAAACGCTATGCCGAGGCCGCTGTGATGGCTTATCACCGTGCCTATGATCTGAATACGCACATCGTCCGCATCTTCAACACCTACGGCCCTCGGATGCGCCTGAACGATGGGCGCGTCGTCCCCAATTTCGTAGACCAAGCATTGCGTGGTGAAGCCCTGACGGTCTATGGCGATGGTCAGCAGACTCGTAGCTTCCAATTTGTGGCGGATTTGGTTGAGGGCGTCACGCGCCTACTTCAATCGAATTTCCATGAGCCGGTTAACATCGGCAACCCAGTTGAACTGACCATCCTCCAGTTCGCCCAAGTTGTCAACCAATTGACCAATAATCCGGCGGGTGTGGTCTATAGACCGGCGCTCCGCATCTCGGATGACCCACAGACTCGCAAGCCAGATATTAGTCGCGCCCGTGAGGTTCTGGGATGGGAGCCGCGTTTTGACCTAAACGAGGGATTGCACGAAACCATCGCCTATTTCCAAAATGAGCAGGGTCGTGCAGACAAGGCTTAGTCCAGCGCTACCCGTTCAACGCGATTGGCGGACGCCCCTTGCCGTCGTTTTGAGCGTGGTGTGTGGCTTGATAATTGCGTTGTTGCCGCTGTCTTTGAGCCTGTTCGGGATTGGGGCGGCGGTACTTGTCCTATCGTTGGTCGCCGGGGTTTACCCAGCCCTCGCATGGGCGTTGATTATCGCCCCGTTACGCGCCATCACCGAAATCCGCGCTCCCGGCCTCGTCCCCGGCGATATGGTCTTAATCGCTGTCGCGCTCACGGCTGCGGGATGGGCGACCCAACGCATCATACAAGGCCGCCCGCTACTCAAGCTGTATTTCTCCCCTGTATTGCTCGGCGTTGGCGGATTCGCGGCTGCCGGCGCATTTTCGCTGTTCGGCGCATTTTCAGCGACCTTATGGCTGTCCGATTGGCTGAAATGGGCGTTCATTCTGGCGCTTATATTATTGACCTTGAATCTCCGTCGGTGGGAATGGCTGGCCTATGGGTTGGCGTTAGCGGGGGCAGCCAATGCGCTCTTGGGCGTGTATGTCTATTTCGGCGGTAGCGGCGTGACCCATTTCGCCATCAATGCCGTCAATTTCCGCGCTTTCGGCACATTCGAGCAGCCCAATCCCTTTGGCGGGTTTATGGGTGTCCTGACCCCCTTCTTGGCAGCGCTATCGGTAGGCGTGTTGGTACGGGCGTGGGCGCAGTGGCGGGCGAATCGCGCTATCTCGTGGATGACCACCGCGCAAGTCGTGTTTTTCGGCGGATGTGCGGCTTTGACCGCCGTCGCCTTGATTTTCTCATGGAGTCGCGGAGCATGGTTGGCGCTGGGCATCGCGCTGATGGTCACGGCCATCACCCTTCCCCGCCAGATTCGCTACGGATTATGTATCCTTGCTGTGATCGGCGGATTAGGCGGCCTGCTATGGGCGTCTGGGCGTTTACCCGCTTCGATTACTGAGCGCGTCGCCAGCAGTTTTACCGACCTCCTCAGCGCCAATGATGTGCGTGGCGTCGATGTCACGCCAGAAAACTACGCCGCCATTGAGCGTTTCGCCCATTGGCAGGCCGCCATCGAGATGGCGCGCTTATCGCCGTGGATTGGCGTCGGGCTGGGAAATTATGAGGCGGCTTACCCAACGGTTCGCCTGTTGGCATGGGAATTCCCGCTGGGTCACGCCCACAACTACTACTTGAATGTTCTAGGCGAGACTGGCATCATTGGCCTTGCCGCCTATCTGGGCATGTGGTTTACAATCATCGGGGTGACATGGCGCGCACGTCGCCATCCTGACCCTTTATCATCTGCCGCCACCGCCGGACTCCTCGGCACTTGGGCGTATATCGCGGTGCATAGCCTGACCGACCAACTTTACGTGAATGCGGTTTTTTTGCATGTCGGTGTCCTTATCGGCATCGCAGCCCTCCTCGAACGCCAAACATGGAAGCACACCAGACTCCGCCTATGACCACCAGTGACACATTCACCCCCACCCCACAAAATACGCCTGCTTTTATCAACAGTGGTATTCGCACCCCTCTCGACGCCCCTATCCGTGCGCTATCTAGGCGGTTTGGCGAACGCTCACGCAATATGGAGCAATTTTTCCGGTTTGCCGTAGTAGGCGTCACTGGCGCAACTATCGACCTCGGTTTAGTCTATCTACTTCAATGGACGGTTTTGCCGCCGACCACGCCCATCGCAGCCGGTGTTGCTTCGGTGATTGCTTCGACCTGCGCTGTGATTAGCAATTTCTTTTGGACGCGCTATTGGGTCTATCCTGATGCACGTTCTAGTTCCTTCCAGAAGCAATTTGGCATGTTCGTGATGATTAGTGTCATTGGCCTATTATTCCGTTTTGTCTGGGTGCAGACGGCGGCCTTCCCTATCGGGGCATTTTTACTCCAACCGCTATTGCCACTTATCCAAATCGTCCGCCAAGGCTATGTCCCCGGACCATTGGCTGGTAATAAACTCGGCTCATTGGCCGCGCAAATGATTGCAATGGTGGTGGTGATGTTCTGGAATTTCTTCGCCAATCGGCGTTGGACATATAACGACGCGAAATAACTGGATATGGCGCACATCGTCATAGAGTACACCAGCGCGGCACAAGGCGGCGGTGTCGGGCGATCAATCCGTGACTTGACCGCCGCTTTATTGCGTCAATCATCGTCGCACGACTATACGCTATGGGTCGCGGGTCAAAAACCTACCCTCACGACCTCGCCAAACGCCAAGATTGTCCACACCCCGATTGACCCGGTATGGCTGATTCGGATGTGGCATCGCGCCCATATCCCGTTTCCGGTAGAGTGGTTATCCGGCGCGTGTGACCTGTTTTTCGCCACCGATTTTGCCCTTCCCCCCACGCGCACCAAAAACACCGCGCTATTCATCCACGACCTCTCGTATATCCGCGTCCCCGATTCCGCTGCGCCGTCGCTGAAAGCTTATCTGGATGATGTCGTGCCGCGTTCACTCAAACGCGCCGCCCGTGTCATCGTCAACTCACAGGCGACCCGCGCCGATGTCGCGGAGATTTACGGGATCGACCCAGATAAAATCACGCCGGTCACATTCGGCGTTGACCCGATTTTTCGCCCCTCAAACCAAACTCGCTCGGTATTAGCCGCCCGATTCCCAGCGCTTCAACGCCCTTATATCCTGAGCGTCGGGACGGTACAGCCGCGCAAAAACTATGTCCGCCTGATTCAATCGTTAAAACAGATTCGCGCCGCCGGTCTCGACATAGACTTAGCGATTGCGGGCGGCAAAGGGTGGCTGGACGCTGATATTTTGGCCGCCGCCGCCGAGTCTGACATCGCAGGCCATGTCCACCTTTTGGGCTATGTCCCTGATGCGGATTTGCCACTGCTCTATACTCATGCCGCTTGTTTTGCCATGCCGTCATTGTATGAGGGTTTTGGCCTCCCGATTCTAGAGGCGATGGCTTGCGGGACACCGGTAGTCACGTCCAATATTTCATCCTTGCCCGAAGCAGCCGGTGATGCCGGTTTATTGTGTGACCCGTATAGCCCAGAATCCATCGCTGACGCCCTCACCCGCCTCTTGACCGACACAGCCTTACGTCAAACTTGTATTCAGCACGGCTATCTCCATGCCGCCCGTCATACGTGGGATGCTGGCGCGGCGACCTTGTTGGGTGTGTTCAACGACCTTTTGCGCTAAACCCAAGCCTAGATTCCCCATGCTATAATCCAATAATCGGCTAATCGGCTCGTCCATAATGCGCTCTTACTTCTAACTTCAAACCGTCAACTTCCAACTTTTAGGAGACTTATTTTGGCTCAACAAGGTAAAACTGTCGCCCAATCGCGAGTCGTCCTCAGCAGCGTCATGGGGCCGCAAGATACCAATATCCATGGCAATGTTCACGGCGGTGTCATCATGAAATTAGTCGATGAGGTCGGGGCGTTGGCCGCCGTCCGTCATGCGCGGATGCCCGTCGTCACCATCGTGATTGACTCGATGACCTTCCTAGAACCCATCCGCGTCGGGAATCTCGTGACCTGCACGGCAGAATTGACGTGGGTAGGCCGTACATCTATCGAAGTCCGTGTAGAGGTTGTGGCCGAAAACCCTCTTACCGGCACAGAGACCACCACCAATAGCGCCTATCTGGTCTATGTCGCGCTTTCGCCAGATGGTCATCCCGCCCCCGTCCCAACGCTAATTTACACGACGGATGAAGAACGCACCCGCGCCGCCCAAGCCGAGGCACGCCAGAATCATCGCAAGCAACGCCGCTCTGAGGAGGGCGCATGACCGATAGCTCAACTGTAGACCTCGGGCACCCCAACCGTAAGCATCGCTCTGCTTTGCTCGATTTGTTGTATCAGAAGAGCGCCCAAGCCATCCTCGCAGAAGAAAGCTCCGACCTCGGACTGGCCGAGCATCGGCCTTTCCCATTCATGGCGTTGGTCGGTCAAGATGAGATGCGCCTCGCGCTCATGTTGGCGGTGATTAACCCCGCCGTCAGCGGCGTCCTACTCATTGGGCCGCGTGGCACGGGCAAGACCACCGCCGTCCGTAGCTTGACCAGTATCCTCCCAGCCGTTGAAGTCAGCGATTGCGAGGAAGGCGCACTCCCATCAGACATCGAAGCCAACCCACAGGCGGCTGAGGCGCTTTTCCCAGATTGTTATGCGAAATACAAAGCGGGCAATCCCATCTCGCATTATGAATCGGTCAAGCTGGTCGAACTCCCCCTCACCGCCCGACTGGACGACGTGGTGGGCGGCGTCAATGAACGTGTCGCCGTCCAGAGCAACAAAATCCGGCTCGAACGCGGTTTGCTCGCCCGCGCCGATAACAATATTTTGTATGTCGATGAGGTCAATCTGTTGGATAACACCATCATCGACGCGATTCTGGATGCCGCAGCCGCCGGAACATACAGCGTCCGTCGCGGCCCGATGGTTGGTACATATCGCTCCCGATTTGTGCTGGTCGGCAGCATGAATCCAGAAGAAGGCGGCCTGCGCCCTCAGATTATGGACAGATTCGGCTTACGAGTCGGCGTGCGAGGCTTGTTTGAACCCGCCCAACGCCAAGAGGTCTACCGCCGGATGCAGGCTTATCGCGTCAACCCTAGCGCCTTCATCCAACAGTGGGAGATTTCTACCGCAGAGGCGCTTGAGGAGGTGCAACTTGCCCGCGAACGCCTCCCGCAGATTGATATACCGGCTGAGGTATTGACCGCTGGGTTTGAGTTGGTCAAACGGCTAGATATCGACTCACACCGCGCCGATTATGTCATGTTTGAAGCCGCCCGCGCCTATGCCGCCGCCGATGCCCGTTCCGGCGTCACCATCGACGATTTACGCGCCGTCGCGCCGTTGGCGTTACGCCAGCGGCGTAGTGCTTATATGGTGCAATATTTTGAGGAGCAGCAAAAAGAAGATGAAGGCATCCACTCTACCCTCGAAACCGTCCTCAAGGATAATCGTAAACCTGCTGCGCGTCGTCGCGCTGGCGCTGGCCGCCGTCGGGCTGACCCTCCCGTGGACTAATACCGGCGCGGCTGCCCTTTCGATGAGCGCCTTCGACCTCGCAGAATGGACGACGCTCGTCCCAGAAGTGCGCTACGGCGGCAATGCGATGGCGCTACCCCAACAGCTTAGGCTTTTGCTTGTTCTGCTGGTGTTTGCGGTAAGTTTGCTGCCCAATCGCCGTTTTTCATGGGGATGGGTTGCCTGTGGCGTCGTGGCGTTGGCTGGCGTTGTCGCGCTGTTGCCGCCATTTGAGTATTTCATCGACCCCGGCACAGGTTTTCGCGCGGACGTAAATTATAACCAACTCATGACCCTTGCCCTGATTGCGCTGGGTGCGGCTGTGTTGGGATTGTCCGGCCTGCTATGGCGATTCCGTCGCATTATCTTCCTATTGCTGGTGGGCGGAGCGATAATTTTAGCCCTTAACAGTTCATCCGAGGCGCTTGGCTATTTCAATCGCTATGCGTCTGCCCAGATGGGGATAGGTGTAGCCGTATTCTGCTTAGGGATGGGACTTGCCGGAGTGATATATCTCGTGTGGGAATCAAAAGAGGGCGCGGATTAGACGCCCTCTTTCAAGCATGAGGTCTAAAAGAACTACATGCGCTCGCTGATATAGGTGATGGCCGCGCCGACGGTTTCGATCTTCTGCGCGTCCTCATCCTTGATTTCGCCGTCGAACTGGCGCTCGAATTCCATAATCAGTTCGACGAGATCCAGCGAATCCGCTTCAAGGTCGTTGCGGAAATGTGCTTCATACGTCACGCGCTCAGGCTCTACGCCCAGCAAGTCCACGACGATTTTTGTTACTTTCTCTTCAACCATCTTTGAATCAGCCATGATTCCCTTCCTGTATATCTGGGGGTATGTGTAACCAATGATCGGGCAAGATTATACCGACATTCGTTTAAGTCGCTAGGCTACGATTATTGACAGCCCTGTTTGATGTCGGTACGATTGCCGCGTCCCTGTATAGGAAACACATCTAAATGACAGAAGTTACGCCGCCGACCACCGAAAGCCGCAAGGTCGATCATATCAAAATCAATCTTGAACGCGATGTCCAATTTCCGCGTTTAACCACCGGTCTTGAGCGTTATCGCTTTCTGCACAACGCCATCCCAGAAGTAGACCTCGCTCAGGTCGATATTTCGTTGGAGTTGTTCGGTAAACGCCTCAAGTCCCCGATTTTCATTTCATCCATGACCGGCGGAGCAAGCCTCGCCAGTCGCTTGAATCGCACGTTAGCCGAGGCCGCCGAAACCCACGGTCTCGCTATTGGCGTCGGCTCTCAACGCGCTGCCATCGAAGACCCGTCATTGGCCGCATCCTACAATATCCGTGATGTCGCCCCCAATGTGCTGTTGTTCGGCAATATCGGCGCGGTTCAGTTCAATTATGGCTATGGCATTGACCAATGCCGCCGTGCGGTTGACCTCATCGGCGCAGACGCGCTGATTTTGCATTTCAATGTCTTGCAAGAGGCCGTCCAGCCAGAAGGCGATACCAATTTTGCCCAGCTTCTGGATAAAATTGCTGAGGTATGCGCCAGTGTCGGCGTGCCAATCATCGCCAAAGAGGTTGGTTGGGGATTCTCGGAGCAGAATTGCCGCGACCTCACCGCCGCCGGAATCGCCGCGATTGATGTCGCGGGCGCGGGCGGAACATCTTGGAGTCAGGTTGAGCGTTTCCGCGCCCCGACCACCTTCCATGAGGAAATCGCCGCCGCCTTTGAAGATTGGGGCATCCCGACCACCGACGCGGTGATTTATGCCGCCGCTGGTGCGCCAAAACTCCCCATCCTCGCCAGTGGCGGCCTCCGTACCGGCATTGATGTCGCCAAGTGTATCGCCCTCGGCGCGTCGATGGGCGGCTTTGCTGGGCCATTCCTCAAAGCGGCTGACCAATCGCCAGAGGCGGTTGACCACCTCATCCGCGTCCTGAATACCCAACTGCGGATTGCCATGCTCTGCACGGGTTCACGCACGCTCACCGACCTGCGGCACGCGCCGCTGTTGAAAGATTAACACCCCGTGGCCTTTGCGCTCCCGATTGAACAATTAACCGCTATTGAACAGGAACTCCGCCGCGTTTTCGATGATGATGGCATCTCGGTAGATGATCCGGCGGGGCTGGGCATCATGTTGCGCTACCCGATGGGTTGGATTGAGACTGATGGACAGCCACATGACCAAAACACCGGCAAGCGTATCCGTCCGCTAATGCTGTTGTTTTGCGCCGAGGCCGCCGGTGGCGATTGGCGTACTGCCCTGCCCGCCGCCGCCGCCGTTGAAATCCTACATAATTTCTCGCTCATCCATGATGATATTGAGGACAACAGCCTTATCCGGCACGGACGCCCAACCGTCTGGCAAGTGTGGGGCGTGGCGAACGCCATCAATGTCGGCGACGCCATGTATACCCTCGCCTTCCAAGCCCTGCACCACCTCAGTGAACATGGCTTATCCGCCGTCTCATTGGTCAGCGCCTTACACGCCTTTGGCGATACCGCCTTCACCTTGACTCGCGGCCAACACCTCGACATGCGTTTCGAGCATGAGCCGAGCGTGACGGTTGAGCAATATCTTGAGATGATTCAGGGTAAGACTGCTGCCCTACTCAGTCTTTCGGCGTATCTCGGCGCGTTGATTGCCACCGAAGACCCAGAACGCGCCGGTATCTTTGCGGAATTTGCCCTCGCCTTGGGATTATCGTTCCAGATTCACGATGACATCCTCGGCATCTGGGGCGATCCGTCCGTGACCGGTAAATCCGCCGCCAGCGACATCCTCTCGCGCAAGAAATCGCTCCCCGTCCTTTACGGCATCGCCCGCAGTGAGTTACTCCGCCAACGTTACGCCGGGGGCGAGTTTTCAGAAGAGGATGTACAGGACATCATCACCGAGTTGGAAAGCGTCGGGGCGCTAACCTATACGCGCAATCTCGAAAATGAATGGAATGAGCGTGCGCTTAATGCGCTAGAACGTGCCGAGCCGTTGGAGCCGGGTTCAACCAAGCTACGTGGCCTCGTTGATGCGCTATTTGAGCGTCAATCCTAAGCTAGTTAGACCAGTTCGCGGAACACCAGATTGCTCAACAATCGCCCCTGCTGAGTCAGGCGTACCCGGTCAGGGGTGATTTCGAGTAACCCTCGCGCCACAAAATCCGGCAGCGTTTTGGGGTGAATTTCCAAAATATCTTGACCAAACCGCGCTGCAAAATCCGCCCGCCTAATCCCTTCTTGAGTCAAGCGCAGCCCCATAATCAACATCTCCGCGATTTCATCTTCGCGAGGGACGATGACTTCATCTACCGTGGCCGGGGTGCGCGGGAAAACAAATGCCTCCCCTACCCCGTCTTGCATCAGCTTGATATACCGCTGCGGCATCAGTTGTGTGGCATAGCGCACCCCGCCCGCCCATCCATGTGCGCCGGATCCGACCCCGATATACGGCCAATTTCGCCAATATTGTAGGTTGTGGCGGCATTCTTCACCCGGTTTACACCAGTTACTGATTTCATACTGCTCATAGCCTTGTTCGGCCAAAAACTGCGTCGCCATATCATACATATCCGCCGCGAGGTCATCATCTGGGGTGGGAACGCGCCCGCTTTCGACCCAATCCAGCAGTGGCGTCCCTTCTTCCAAACCGAGCGCGTATAGCGAGATATGTTCCGGCGACATCGCGGCGGTCTGTTCCAACGTATAACGCCAACTCGCTAATGTTTGATACGGGCCGCCATAAATCAGGTCAATGTTAATCCGTTCAAACCCCGCCCGTCGTATCTCCGGCATGACTCTTTGGACGACTTCATGGTCGTGTCGTCGCGCATACAGTTTGAGTTCGCTCTCAACCGCAGATTGCATCCCTAAGCTAATGCGGTTGATTCCCAGCCCTCTCAACCCCGCCAGATACTCGTAATTAAGGTCATTGGGGTTGGCCTCAATACTGATTTCCGCGCTGTCATCCACATCAAACGCCGCCCGAATCGCATCAAAAACTTGGCGGAATTGTTCGACGGTCAACAAGGAGGGCGTCCCCCCGCCGAAGAAGATGGTATGGATGCGCTTATCTGGGCTGGTTCGACCAGATAGACCAATTTCCGAAATTAACGCATCAATAAACCCCGGAATTAGCATTTCGAGGTTAATATAAGTATTGAACGCACAGTAGGTACATTTGGTCGTACAAAACGGGATATGCAGATAGAGCGCATTCGCTGGCATCATTTATGAGTGTCCCTGTTAATTTCGATTTGCACGATTGTCTGACGCCGCCTATACTTTTTCAAGTCATCCATATCATGTGGTTTGCGTTATACTCATCATTAAGCCAGTTCTGAAATCAGGTGATTATCCACCATGGCCGATACCAGAAAATTTGATCCACGTCCAGCCGAAGGCACAGACGCAGGTCTCCAAGTCGATATGCTGCTCATGGACCGCTACCGCATCATCGGGGTGCTGGGCGGTGGCGGCATGGGTACAGTCTTCCAAGCCCGCGACACCCACTTCCCCGAAGCCAAGCGTTTGGTCGCTATCAAAGAGATGATTACTCCTCTTACGGGCGACCCCACTCAGCGCAATTCGATGTTCAAGAGCTTTCAGCGTGAAGCCAATATCTTGGCGGCCCTCAGTCATTCCGCCATCCCGAAAATCTATGAATTTTTCACCACCGATTTACGCGCCTATCTGGTGATGGAATATATCAACGGCAGCGATCTTGACGCGCTTCTGGCGCGTACCCGCGCCTTGCCGACGGAAAAGGTCGTTGATTGGGCGATTGAGTTGTGCGACGTGCTAGACTATCTGCACAGCAATAAGCCGCAACCGATTATTTTCCGCGACGTGAAACCCGCTAATATCATGATCGACAGCCTCGGCAAAGTCCGGCTGATTGACTTCGGTATCGCCAAAATTTTTGAGGGCGATAAGAAGCATACCATGATTGGTACAGAGGGCTATTCCGCACCAGAGCAATATCGCGGTGATGTCAACCCTAGCAGCGATATTTATGGCCTCGGTGCGACCCTCCACCACGTCCTTACCCGTAAAGACCCTCGTGTCGAGCCACCATTCAGCTTCCATGAGCGCCCCATCATTAAGCTGAACCCGGCTGTCCCTGCCAATCTTATCGCTATCGTGGATAAAGCCCTCCAGCAGCGCGTCGAAGATCGTTTCGCGACGTGCGCGGAAATGAAGATGCACTTAGAGCAACTTCGCGCAAGCGGCGCTTTCCCAACCAGTATTAACACCGCTGCGATGGGCTTTTTTCCTCTTACCCCACTGCCACCAGCACCACAAGCGCCAGCATTTGGTGCGCCCGCCAAAATCTCTACCGAGCCACAAAGATCAGGGATGCCCGCCCCAGTTGGCACGGATTATCTGGATGAAGTGACCGGCGGCGCGACCATCCAAGCTCGCTGGAAGTTCAAGACCGAAGATGAAATCCGCACCAACCCAACCCTGTTCCGGGGTATGGCCTATGTCGGTAGCTATGACACCAATATGTGGGCGATTAGGGCGGACACAGGCGAATTGGTGTGGAAGTTCCCCACAGGCGCAGGCATCGCATCATCCCCAGCCGTAGACCCATCCACCAAGCTGGTGATTTTCGGCTCTGAAGACCATATCATCTACGCCGCCGACTCGTTGACCGGGCGCATTTCTTGGACGTATCACACCCGTGACAAAATCCGTGCGTCGCCCCGCGTCGCGCACAATCACGTTTTCGTCGGCAGCGACGATGGCAACCTCTATGCGCTGGTCGCCCAGACCGGGCGTTTCCTGTGGACATACGAGGCTGGATCGCCGATACGTACCCGCCCATTCGTCACCAATGAATTGGTCATCTTTGGCGTGGATGACGGCTCTATTTACGGCATCGAACTCTCCGGCAAGCGTAAATGGGTCATGCGCGCCAAACGCACCGTGAACTCATCCCCGTTTGTGGACGAGCAAGAAAACATCTGTTTCGTCGGCTCATTTGACGGCTATCTCTATGCGTTGGACGCCAGCAGCGGCTATACCCTGTGGCGTTTCCGTACCGGCGGCCCAATCGTCGCTAGTCCCGCCGTAGGGGGTGACAGCGTTTATATCGCCTCGACGGATGGGAAATTGTACGCCATCAATATTGGGACGGGCAAAGAACGTTGGCAGGTTTCCCTCGACAAAGCGCTGGTTGGTAGCCCTATGGTTCATGGTGGGTTTGTCTATGTTGGCTCAACCGATGGCGGGTTCTACTGCTTTGACACCAAGACCAGCAAGCAAATCTGGAAGTTCCAGACCGGCGGTCAAATCACCTCTACGGCATACGTCGAAGACAATATCTTGGTCTTCGGTTCACTAGACCATTATCTGTATGCACTCCCCATCGGCTAGCGTGTTTATATTATGACCGCGCTCAGACGAATAGCTCGTGGGTTCACCCAATTTATCCAAAGGATTGTTATGCACGATACTTCCCCATTACCACAGCGTGATCCTCAGTTGGACATCGGCACTGCGCCGATGCGCCCAACTGACAAAATGGCAATGGATGCTAATACCCATGAGTTGCCTAAAATTGCACAGCGTGTGTCCGCTGGCGCTCATCTGATTTTCGGTCAATCCACCGATGTCGGCATGATTCGCAGCAACAACCAAGACTCGAATTATGTGTTCGTTGCTGCTAGTCGTACTTGTGACGCTATCCCAGAATTCGGCCTGTTTATGGTGGCCGACGGCATGGGGGGCCACAGCGACGGCGAACTGGCCTCGGCGACAGTTGTGCGCGTTTCTGCCAGCCAATTGCTCACTACAGTTTATATGCCGATTTTGACGAAGGCCGATATGTCAGACCGCACGCCCATCACAGAGGCGTTGGATGACGCCTTCCAGATGGCACACCGCAATTTGGTTGAAGATGTCCCCACTGGTGGCACAACACTGTCTGGCTTCATTTTGATCGGCAATCTCGCCCATATCGCACATGTCGGCGACAGCCGTATCTATCTGATTAACGAAGATCGAATCGAGCAACTTTCCCGCGACCACTCGTATGTGCAGCGACTGATTGAACTCGAAGAAATCACGCCTGACCAAGCTGAGACGCATCCTCAGAAGAGCGTCCTCTATCGCGCCCTCGGACTCAGCGAACAGCTAGAGATTGATACCATGACGCGCCGTATAGCGTCAGGTTCATCACTACTAATTTGCAGTGATGGTCTGTGGGGGTTGGTCGCTGATGAGGAACTGCGTTCGATTACGCTACGTTATCCGCCCCAGCAAGCCTGTGACACACTGGTGAGCCTCGCTAATCAACGTGGTGGCACGGACAACATCACGGTTGTCATTGCCCACTTGCCCTAGTCGCTTGCGACGGAAATATCTATCATGTCAGATTTTTCACCAGAAATGGATCCCTATGCCGTTCTGGGGATACCACAGGATTCCCCAACGGAACTCATCGAAATCGCCTATGAGTTCTTAGGTAAGCGCTACCCTGCCGCCGAAGGTAATCGTAAGCTGCCCACAGGTAGCCCGCGTATCATAATTGACCGCGCCTACGAATTGCTGACCTCTAAAGCGATGGCGATGACCGCTATGAAGCAGTCACGAATCATCGTTACACGTCGGCATTTCTCTCTTGCCGTGTCCCTCAGCCGTCCACGCCTACCCATCTTAAATGAACCACAGACGCTATATGCCCGTGTTGATCTCGCACCATCAACCAATTTCCAGACCGATGAAATTGCCTTTTCCAAAGGACGGCTTAACCTCGCGTTGGTGCTAGACCGCAGCAACTCGATGCAAGGGTCGCGCCTTGACCGTGTGAAGGGTGCAGCTTATCAAGTTATCGACAGCATGAACCCTGAAGATGTGATTTCGGTGGTTGCGTTTAGTGACCGCGCCAGTATCCTCATCCCAGCTACTAAAGTTAGCGATAAACCTCGCCTCAAGGCGCAAATTGCCTTGATGAGCGCGTTCGGCGGGACGGAGTTATATCACGGCCTTTCCGAAGGGTTGAAACAGAATCGGGAATTTCTTGACCCGAAGTACGTTAACCATGTTTTGGTCATCACCGATGGGAATACCTACGGTGACGAAGAACAGTGCGTCCAACTGGCGTCGAATGCCGGTGTCGAAGGCATAGGTATCAGCACGATGGGTTTGGGGACGGATTGGAACGACGACTTCCTCGATAAACTTGCATCGGCTACCGGAGGGGTATCGCAGTTCATTCGCTCTGTGCAAGAAGTCGGGCATTATATCAATAGTCACGTCCGCCATCTTGCCAATACGTTTGCCGAGCGAGTACGCATTATCCCGCGCTTATCTGAAGGCATCACTATCGATCAAGCCTTCAAAATATCGCCCCTCCCCCAGCCGCTAGAGGTGTCACAGGATGAGTTGCGCGTCGGCATCCTTGAATCTGAACGCCCCACCAGCGTCCTGATTCAGCTTCGCCTCCCACCCAATCTCCCGCCCATAAAATATGATATTGGGCGTTTGATTATCACGGGCGAAATCCTGACCAATACTCATACGCCCTATCATCAGATGATGGATCTGAGCTTGCCCACGACGATGGAACCCATCGCGGACGATACCCCAACTCATGTCCTTGAGGCTCTCAGTCGGTTGGCGCTGTACCGGATGCAAGAGAGCGCCAGCGAAGCCATTAAACGCGGTGACATCCTAACTGCCACCGTTCGCCTAGAGAAACTCGCCACGCGCCTACTGGCAATGGGACAAGCATCACTAGCGACCCAAGTCTTGCAAGAAGCCCAAATCGTCAAAACAACCCACATGCTCTCAGCAGAAGGAAAGAAAACCATCAAATATCACACACGTCAATTGGTGATGGAAACTCGTCGGCAAGACGGGAAATAACAACTTCCGAACAATCTTCTTATAGCCACATCATGAGAAAAAGTAAATCTGCGTTATACTCTTGGTGTGGCTTGCCACGGTGTCTACAAATCAACCCTTCGGGTAGTGAATTATGCGTAAGTGCCAAGAATGTGAATTCGATAACCTAGAAGGGACACTCATCTGTGCTGAGTGTGGTTTCCCAATGGTTTCTGTTACCGAGCAACCGATTATTCGGATGGTTGCTGTCGGTACAACTGTGTTAGACACTACCGAGGTTGTGATCGAGTTTAAGGGCTATCCGGCTCCCATTGAACTAAAATCATCCAATAAGATGGTCTTTGGTCGTTTGGATACCACTGCGCCCAACAAACCCGATTTTGACCTTACTCCTTATGGTGCATTTGAAAAAGGCGTATCGCGCCTCCATGCAGCCCTTGTCCGCCACGAAAATTCCGTCACCCTGCTTGATTTGGGCAGCGCCAACGGAACGGCGGTCAATGGTAAACGCTTGCCCGTCAACCAACCCCGGGTTCTGCAAGATGGGGATGAAATTACGTTTGGAGAGTTGTCTGCCCATGTTTACTTTAGACAACGCGCATAATCAGATTGAGAGAAAAGGCCAATGGTCAGCCTTCTAGTCCATCTCGCTAATTCCGAGCCAATCAAGCTCGATGTCGAAGAACTCCCCAAAGCAACGGATCAAGTATTGATTGGCCGCAATCCCCGCGACGGTGCAGACCGTGAACTTCAGTGGGTTGCAGAGAACGTCCGATTGGTTATCCTCCCGTGGTGGCGTATCAACTATGTTGAGCTTCTGCCTTCCGAGGAAGACTTGCAAGAGTTCCCGTTGCTGTTCCGCAGTTAGTCAGGCACATTTATGCTCAGTAAGCCCACCAAAGAACCGCGTGGCGGTAAACTCATCCTCATCGTTGATGATGAGCCGCACATGGTACGTATGATTCGGATGAATCTTGAACGTGACGGTTTCCGCGTCATCGAGGCCAAAAATGGCCTTCAAGCCCTAGATCAAATCCGCACCAAACTGCCGGATTTGGTCTTGTTGGATGTCATGATGCCGGAATTAGATGGTTTCGCCACACTCAAAATGCTGCGCGAATTTTCCACCTTGCCGGTGATTATGCTCACCGCCAAAGGTGAGGAGAATGACCGCGTATATGGCCTTGAACTTGGCGCGGATGATTATCTGCCCAAGCCATTTGGCCCGCGTGAGCTTTCTGCCCGTATCAAGGCTGTCCTCCGCCGCGCCGAGAGCATTTCCGTCTCGCCCAATGAAGCGATTTTGAAGGTTGATTCACGCCTTCAGGTCGATTTGAATACGCGCTCTGTCCTCGTCGATAACGAGTCAGTCAAGCTGCGCCCCTTGGAGTTCCGGCTACTCTATTATCTGATCGAAAATGCCGGATGGACTGTCACATACGAGCAGATTTTGGCGAATGTGTGGGGCTATGAGTACCGTGAAGAAGCCCACTACGTCCGCTTGTATGTCAACTATCTACGCCAGAAAATCGAAGAAGATTCGACCAACCCGCGCTATATCCTGACCGAGCGCGGCGTAGGTTATCGCTTTCTGGATTTCCGGCGCGAAAAAAACTTACCGTAAGTTCCGCTTAAAGAAACTACCTACAGCGTCTAACCATGCTTTGGTTTGTTCCAGATGTACTGTATGCCCAGCGCCCGGAATGTTCACCCGTTCCGCGTTGGGCATATATTTTTTCGTCTCATCGCCAATCGTACAAAATTTAGGATCATCCGCGCCGGTCAAAATCAACACCGCGCCGGTATAGTGGTTTAATCGCGGCCAGAGCGACGCTTGCTTGCCCGTTCCCATCCCTTTTAAGCTGTTCGCCAACCCCAATGGGCGCTGATTCAGGCGCATCTCGCGTAATTTGGCTTGTTTTTCCGGTGACATTCGGTGCAGACCGGCGAATATTGGCAACTTCTCCCACTTCGAGACGAATTGCGCCACCCCTCTTGATGAGATAGCGGCCGCCAAGACCTCATCGCTCTCAACCCGTGCGGCGCGTTCTTCTGGTGTTCTCAGCCCCGGTGACGCGCTCTCTAGCCCCAATGCGCTCACCTGTACTGGGAAATGCTGTGCCAGATATAACGCCAAGCGCCCACCCATCGAATACCCGTGTAGCGCAAAGCGCTCATAACCCAGTTCTTTGCCTATCTGTAGGATGTCCCCCGCGCTGTTGTAAATGTGATAGCGCGTCGCATCGTCTGGGGCGTCTGTCTCCCCATGCCCCAATAGGTCAGGCCGTATCACAGTAAATGATTGCGCCAATATCGGCGTGATTTCATCCCATGCCGCGCCAGACCCCGTGAATCCGTGCAACAGGATTAAGGGCTGCCCTGCCCCATCAATCCGCACCCTGTAGCGCAACTTGAAACCGTCTGCTCGCTGAACTTCGATGATTTCTTTAAGCGTCATTTGAACCATCCAAAAGTGAGAAAATCATCAACTTTGTGTTTCTTTTCACAGACTGGTGCTATACTGAATTTATGTAATAGACTGACCAGTCGGTTTGGTGCAAACATGCCCATCCTATCCCGTAAGAGTGTACCCAAAGACCCTGATGCAACCAAAGAGCGTATCCTTGATGCGGCGTTGGATGTATTCTCGGCCAAAGGCTATCACGACACCCGCGTTGATGAGATCGTCGAAAAATCGTCAACCTCTAAAGGGTCGGTGTATTTCCATTTCCCCAGCAAACAGAGCATCTTCCTCGCGTTGGTAGATCATTTTGCCGACATGTTGGAAGGCCGCGTCATTGAAGCGATAGAACATCAAAACGCTGGGATTGACCGCGTGCGTGCGGCGCTCACCGCCTGCCTAGATACGTTTGGCCGTTACCGCCGTCTCGCCAAGATTCTATTGGTTCAGGCCGCTGGTCTGGGCGCGATATTTGAGGAAAAACGTCAAGAAGTCCTGAACCGGTTTTCCGCCCTTGTCCAAATCTACCTACAGGAAGCCGTCGCTCTGGGTGAAATCCCACCCCTAGATGCTGAAGTCGTCTCTCAAGCGTGGGCGGGCGCAATCAACAATCTGGTTATCCGCTGGGTTTATACTGGCAGTCCTGAACCTGACCGTATTCTTTCGACGCTGTTGCCGTTGCTCTTGCGCGGCGTCGGGTTTGAGGAGAAACAGTCATGATGCGTTATGACATCAACGACGCGCCCACCCATTACGATTTCGATACCTCGCCGCTCTATAGTGTCGCCATCGCGCTCTGGCATCCTATCGCGCTAACTGATTTTCTGCGTATGGCCGATTCATCTATCCGCGTCCATTGGCAGCATAACGGCCTCCCAGTTGCGTATGCTGGGTATGGTGTAGCCGCCATCATCAATGCTGAGGGCGTCAGTCGGTTTACCGATACCCGCGCACAGGCGCAAGCCATTTTTTCAACACTCACGCTTGAGGTTGGGGAGCATCACGCCGAGCCGCGCTTTTTCGGCGGGTTCGCGTTCCAATCAGATGAGCCAGCCGCGCCGTGGCAATCGTTTAGCCCTGCGTGGTTTGTCATGCCGCGTGTCATGCTCACAGAGGTATCCGGTCAACAGTGGTTGACCCTGACCGCCCCTCTCAGTCCAGAATGTACCGCCAATGATCTTCATAGCGAGGCGATTGCATTGGCCGCCTGTTTCGAGACCTACGTTGCGCGTCGGTCTAAGGTGACGCCAGCCCTGACTTCAATTGACTATCCACTCCCGTTGTCTGCATGGCGTCAACAGGTCAACGCGGCTGTAGATCGCATCCATGAAGGTTTGTTGGAGAAGGTCGTGCTGTCGCGCACCTGTGACCTCGGTTTCGATGTCCCGATTGACGCGCTGATGGTGCTTGACCGGTTGGCCTTGCGCTACCCAGACACCTACCGCTTCATGATTTCCCCAGATGAGGGCGTGGCCTTCGTCGGTGCGACGCCCGAAGTTTTGGTTGAGGTCAACGCGCCGCATATCCGTACTGCTGCCGTCGCTGGTTCTGTCGGGCGCGGCCATAACCCGCAAGAAGACGCGGAACTGGCCGCGCAATTATTCACCAATCCCAAAGAGCGTCACGAACACGCGCTGGTCGCGGAAAATCTACGCGATTTATTAGAGCCACTCACCGCCAACCTACTCAGCCCGGAAGAGCCGCAAATCCTCACGCTGGGCAATATCCAACATCTACACACGCCATTTGAAGGCACATTGTCCGGCAAGACCGATGTTCTGGATGTGGTTGGCACGCTCCACCCTACCCCCGCGCTTGGCGGTTGCCCTCAACGTGTGGCGATAGACACCATCCGCGAGATTGAACTCATCTCACGCGGATGGTACGCCTCGCCGGTGGGATGGTTTGACCGTCACGGCAACGGCTTATTCGCCGTCGCCATTCGTTCTGCCGTGTTCAATCGGGAGAATGCCCGCCTATATGCCGGTTGCGGTATCGTCGGCCAATCCGACCCAGACCGCGAATGGGACGAAACCAAAATCAAGTTTAAGCCGATGCTCGATGCGCTGGGGGCATCATACTCACTATGACCGCCGTAAATCGCAATCTGCTCTGGACGGAAACATTTGTTGAGGAACTCGCCTACTGCGGCGTGCAGCACGTCGTCATCGCCCCCGGCTCGCGTTCAACGCCACTTGTGATAGCCTTTGTGAATCATGGCGGATTCATGATTCACTCGCTGATTGATGAGCGTAGCGCCAGCTTCTTCGCCCTCGGCATCGGTCTCCGCATGGGTGTACCGGCTGCATTGGTCTGTTCATCTGGCACGGCCACCGCCAATTTCTATCCAGCGGTGATTGAAGCCCGTTATTCCAACGTCCCAATGTTGGTATTGACCGCTGACCGTCCACCGGAACTCCGCGATTCTGGCGCAAATCAGACCGTCAACCAAATCAACTTGTATGGTGAACATGCACTATGGTCAGTGGATGTCGCCGTGCCGGAATCCAACCCTTCCGGCGTGATGCTTCGCAGTCTGCGGACGCTGGCTTGTCGCGCCGTTTCGGTTTCAACGGGCATACAGTCTGGCCCAGTCCATCTCAATTTTCCGTTCCGTAAACCCCTAGAGCCGATTCCTGTCTCATCCGATCAGACAACGGGCATCTCGTCTCGGCCTGCCGGTGCGCCATTCACCCGTTTATTGCGCGGCGAAATCAGCCCATCGCTTTCACAATTATCACAGCTCACGGCGCTTATCGCGCAATCGCATCGCCCCGTGATGATTGCGGGGCCGCGTGCTTCGTCAGCCCCTGATGATGCGCTGGTCATGGTCATCAAACAATTTTGCGCCCAAACGCATATCCCACTATTGGCTGACCCGCTTTCCAATTTACGGTATGCCGATAGTGGCGCACTCACCGGCTATGACTTGTTTTTCACCCCAGAGCTATTGGGCGGGCAGCCAGACCTTGTGATTTTGTTGGGCGGGATGCCCGCGTCAAAGGCGCTAGAAGATTTCTTGGTCAAAACCGACCTAGAGAATGTCGTGCTGCTCACCTCAGATGGGCGCTGGACAGACCCGTATCACCGCTTAACCCATCTGATTCATGCTGATGTCGCGTCCCTGCTCACATCCCTATGCGAATCAGGTATCGCCGCAGCGTCACGCACTTGGTATGACCATCTGACCGGGTTGGAGGCGCGGACGCGCACCGCCCTATCTGAACATCTCCCAAATCACTGGTTTGATGGCGCTGTTGTCGCGTCCGTGATCGAAGCGATTCCCAATCACGCTCAATTGATGATTGGCAACAGCTTACCTGTCCGTCATTTAGAGCAATTCGCGCTGTCATTGGATAAAACCTTGCGCGTATTCTGCAATCGCGGCGCAAGTGGTATCGACGGGACGGTATCCACCGCGTTCGGCGTCGCGGTCAGCCAAGATATTCCGACGGTTTTAATCCTCGGCGATTTGGCCTTCTATCACGATATGAATGGGCTATTGGCCGCCAAGCGCACAGGTGCAAAACTTGTTATTGTGGTCGTCAATAACGACGGCGGTGGTATCTTCCGTCGCCTTCCGATTGTCGATTTCGAGCCGACCTTCACCGACCTGTTTTTGACCCCGCATGGCCTCGATTTTTCACACGCCGCCCAATTGTACGGGCTGGCCTATCATCGTGTGGAAGATAAGTCTCAGTTGCTTGACGCTTTAGACGCTTCAATCGCCTCAGATGGGTCTGCTATTATCGAGGTTCGGACCGACGGATTACAGGATGTGGCGCAACGTCTAGCCGTATTGGATGCTGTTCATATCCATCTCAAATCTTCTCTAACACCGGTTGTATCTGAGTGATGTGATTGTCTCATCACTTTTAAGAAGGAGTTCAATATGGTCGATTGGGTTCAGGTGAAAGCCTATCAAGACATCACGTTTGATAAGGCTGATGGTATGGCTCGTATCGCGTTTAATCGCCCGGAGCGTCGTAACGCTTTCCGTCCGGAAACGATTAATGAGATGATTGAAGCCTTCATGACGGCATGGCACGACCAAGAAATCGGCGTCATTTTGCTGACTGGCAATGGCCCAGCCGAAGATGGTAAATACGCCTTTTGTTCAGGCGGCGACCAGAAAGTGCGCGGATATGCGGGTTATGTTGGCGGTGATGGCATCCCACGCCTCAATGTGCTGGAGCTTCAGCGTATCATCCGCACCATGCCCAAGCCTGTGATTGCACTGGTCGCAGGGTATGCCATCGGCGGCGGTCATGTGTTACACGTCATTTGTGATATGACCATCGCGGCGGATAACGCGATTTTTGGTCAAACCGGCCCCAAAGTCGGCAGCTTTGACGCTGGGTATGGCTCTGCGACTCTGGCGCGTATTGTCGGCCAGAAAAAAGCGCGTGAAATCTGGTATATGTGTCGCCAATATAACGCGGCAGAAGCGCTTGAGATGGGCTTGGTCAATAAGGTTGTCCCATTGGCAGAATTGGAAGCCGAGGGTGTGCAATGGGCGAGTGAAATCCTCGACAAAGGCCCGATTGCGATTCGCTTCTTAAAGGCGGCCATGAATGCGGATATGGATGGTCAAACTGGCTTACAAGTCATGGCTGGTGATGCGACCATGCTGTATTACATGAGTGAGGAAGGCTCGGAAGGCAAAAACGCCTTCTTGGAGAAGCGTAAGCCTGACTTCAAGAAATACCCGTGGCGTCCGTGATCTGATTGAGTCTCCAGTAATTGTAGGGGCTTAGCATGCTACGCCCCTTTTTTATCTTGGCATGTTGACAGTAATAAGGATTTTCAGATGGATTGGCTTCAGATGTCGGCAGAACTTTACCCTGACCGCCCTGCCCTGATTTTTGGCAGTGATGTCTATTCTTATGCTGAGATGAATTTATCTGTAAATGTGCTATGTAGTCGTTTATTGACCGATTATGGGGCGCTTTTAGGGCGACCTATCGGTATTTCTTTGCCGTCAAGTTATGAATATGTTGTTTTGATTCATGCGCTGATTCGTTTGGGGGCAGTTGTTGTTCCGCTCAATATAAGGCTTTCGGCCTCCGAGTTGACCTATCAAGCCTCTAAATGCGAGGTCGTGCTGGGTGAGTCAACTTTGAGGCCGAAAGCTCAGTTGGGTTTTGTGGTTAATGACTATGCGAATAAATTAACTAGAGAAAAACTTCCCACCTTCGACCTCAATCGCCCGTTCGCCCGTATTTTCACGTCCGGCACAAGCGGCCAGCCTAAAGCCGCTGAGTTATCACTGAATG
Organism: Anaerolineae bacterium; assembly: GCA_034437835.1. GTDB lineage: Bacteria > Chloroflexota > Anaerolineae > Aggregatilineales > Phototrophicaceae > Flexicrinis. The sequence continues at coordinate 30,162 of DAOTTP010000014.1, forward strand.
CGATTTATCACAGCGCGATTGCCTCCGCATTACGGATTGGTCATCTCCCTAGTGACCGTTGGCTGTGCTTACTGCCGTTATATCATGTCGGCGGCCTATCTATCATCATGCGCGCCGCCTTATACGGGACGTGCGTCGTCCTCCAAAACGGGTTTAATCTTGAGGCCGTCAGCCATGCCCTTGATACGCTGGGCGTTACGCTCGCCTCGTTTGTCCCAACCATGCTCTATCGGCTGATGGAGGCGCGGGCGACTCCCCCACCGCACCTACGATTGGTCTTATTGGGTGGCGCAGCCGCAACGCCGGAACTGGTCGAGAAGGCTCACGCCGCTGGTTTTCCCATTGCGACCACTTACGGCCTCACAGAGGCCGCTTCACAGGTCTGTACGCAGCTTCCAGATGATACCCGCCATAAGCCCGGTTCTGTGGGCAAACCGCTGCCATTTACGATCATCCATATACAGGATGAAAACGGCCTCGACGCCGCGCCCAATCAAATCGGTGAAATCATCGTCAATAGCCCAACCCTGATGACCGGTTATGCAGATAATCCAGAAACGACTGCAAAAACGCTCCGCGATGGTTGGCTGTATACCGGCGACCTCGGTTATTTAGATGATGATGGTGATTTATGGTTGGTACAACGTCGCAGTGACTTGATTATCTCCGGTGGCGAGAATGTCTATCCGACAGAGGTAGAATCCGCCCTAAAATCTCACCCGTCTGTGGCCGATGCCGCCGTTGTCGGACTCCCCCACCCAGAATGGGGTCAGCAAGTGGCCGCCGCCATTGTTTTGAGAGAGAATCAATCTCTTACAAGTGATGATCTTATCGCTTATCTGCGTACCCGTTTAGCAGGCTATAAACTGCCTCGCGCAATAAAATTCATTGATGCGTTACCATTGACGGCTTCCGGCAAAATCGAACGTCATATCATATTATCATTATTCGTTTAATGACTATGCGAATTAAAAAAAGTGTAAAAAATAGGGCGGCTTACCTTTTAGGGCTTTAGCGGCAGCAGAGCGTCACTTAGCCGCCCTATTGGTATTGTGACGGTGATTCTGTAGGGGCGCAGCGTGCTGCGCCCTGCTTTCCCGCCCCCAATACGCGCCCTGCTTACCGGCGGCGCTGTGCAAGCATCACATAATAAAACAACGTCAGCAAACTCGATACCGCAGCCGCGACATACGTCAACGCCGCCGCCGTCAATACTGACCGTGCGCCACCGCTATCGGTGTCGGTCTGCATCAGGCCAGCTTGCCGCAGCAAGATTAAACCGCGCCGACTGGCGTCAATCTCCACCGGCAAGGTCAACAGCATAAACACCACTGTCAGCCCAAACACGAGGATCCCGAGCCACAATAAGCCGGTAGCACGCGCCAAGATACCGAACAAAATCAACCCGTAGGCGATATTCGGACTCACTTGGACGGCGGGCATCAGGAATTGGCGCAACGTAATCAGCAATGATTTCTCGGCGTATTGTTGAGCATGACCGAGTTCATGGGCGACAATTGCCATCGACGCAACAGATGGTTTTTGCGCGATATTAGGCGACATCCGCACGGTGTTATCGCGGGGGTCAAAATGGTCGCTCAGTTCACCCGGCGTAGACTCCAACCGCACCCCGCTCAATTCCGAGGTCACGCCGATAATCCGCCGTGCCACGTCCGTCCCGCTCAACCCCAACGTGTTGCGCTCACCCAGCCACTTGGCATACGACGAACGCACATACCACTGTGCCAGCCCAGACAGCAGCATGGTCGGTAACGCGACCAGCAACAGATAGGTCGGGTCAAATAACATCCCAAGCATGGTTCATCAATCTCCCTATGTTTCATATCATAAGATTAACTGACCAATATTGGAAGATAATCAGAATCACGCCGTCAGTCCCGCTCACCCCCAATTTTTGGGTGTGCAAACGTGATAATTGCCGCGTACCCTCGCGCCGTTTTGACTGGAAAGGCTTCAGCTTCTAAACCCGCCTCGCGTATCCGAGTTAATGTGCGCCCATAATCTTGCGCCATCTCATCCGCCGAGGGGATGCCATCCCTAACAATCCGCCCCTGCCCCGTCAAACGGAATAGCCCGTTCATCAAACCAAGCCAGATCCCACCCCGAGTCAGCGCCCCGTGCAACACAATTACCCCGCGCCCATTCGATTTTAGGACGCGCTTAAACTCGCTTAACGTGGCCGATTCAAGCAAAAATTCGCTGGGGAAAGTACAAATCAGCACATCAAACGCGCCGCTGAAAAACGGTAGCGCTTGACCTTTCGCCCGCGCCAATTGAGGCGAAAATCCTTTACGGCGGAGTTTCTCCCCAGTGAGTCGCCCCATCTGCGCCGAATAATCCACGCCCCACGCCCTCGCTCCGGCTGCCGCGAGGTCAAGTTGCAGAGTCCCCGTCCCGTGCGCGACTTCTAGGACTGTCTCGTCGGGTTTGGGTTGTGCGACAGCCAATGCCGTCCGAGTCCACGCACGCCACTCTCCCCCGCTGACCACCCAACTGACCGCATCATAGGTGAAGGCCATCTCACGGTATAGCAACCGGAAACCAAATCGGACGAATCGCCGCCAAACCGTCATAATCAGTCCGTGAACCCCAACGCCTCAAGCATCACATCCGGCGTGTCGGTGATGATGCAATCCACGCCCAACTCTGCCAATTCAAGCGCCCGCGCCGTGTCATTGACCGTCCACGTATTCACTCGGTAATCGAATTGGTGCGCCACCCGTACATACGGCGCGTCAATCGTGCTGTGATGCGGATGTCGCGCATGATGTTTCACCGCAGACATGAAGGTTAGCGCCATTTCCGGCGTCTCTTGCGGGTCAATCAAAAAGCCCAACTTGAGGTGCGGCTGGGTATCGGCAAATCGCTTGAGGATGAACGGGTTAAACGACGAGATAATCACTTTATCGTTCATATCATGCCGCCCGATGCAATCAGCCACCACTTGCTCAATGCCTTCAGTATCAGCCTTGACCTCGACATTGACCGCGATTCGCCCCGCCAATGCCTCAAATACCTCGTCAAGCGTCGGCACGCGAATCCCTGTGAATTCCACGCCTTTATGACTGCCCGCGTCAAGCTGTTTTAGCTCGGCCAGCGTCTTATCGACCACCAATCCTTTGCCATCCGTGGTCTTTTCCACGCTGAAATCATGGATGATCACCGGAAACCCATCTTTGCTCAGGTGTACATCCAATTCGACGCCATGTGCGCCCATCTCCAACGCCTGTAAAAACGACGGGATGGTATTCTCCGGCGTATACCGGCACGCCCCGCGATGTCCAAAAACCAGCGTCCCGTGCGTCTGATACAGTTCATCCAAAGTCATGTTGATACCCTTTCAAGAACTCCACAAAGATTTTAGCCATGATCCCGACTTGCGAAAATGCCCAGCACGTAGCTGGGCATTTTTGTCATAGAAAGGGCAAAGGGGTCATAGAGTAGCGCCCTTTATTTCGTGCGTGCGGTAGCCACCTGAACTTGACCGTCCAGCACCCGTACCTCAAACGATGGGATGTCTACCAGCGCCGGGGCGCTCATGACCCTGCCGTTACGGATGTCGAAGCGTGCGCCGTGACGCGGGCAAGCGATTTCACACCCGATCAGTTCCCCGTCCGCCAAATCACCGCCATCGTGCGAGCAAATGTCTTGGATGGCGTAATAGACTCCCGCCACATTAAAGACAGCGACCCATTTCTTGCTGATTTCAACGACGATTCGCTCGCCCGGTTGAATTTCATTCGCCTGCGCGACGGTCACAAAATCAGCCATAGGGGTCATGATGCGCCAACGATTTTGGCTTCGATTTCGGACTGCAAGCGCTCACGCACGGCCTCAAACGGGATACGTTGCAGCAGTTCGTCGAAGAAGCCTTCAATCACCATCTTCTCAGCCACTGGGCGCGGCACGCCACGGCTCATCAGATAATGCACTGGCTGCGCCTCAATCGTGCCAAAGGTCGCCGCGTGCGAGCATTTCACATCGTCCGCCTCAATTTCGAGGCCGGGGATTCCGTCCATCCGCGCATCGTCGCTCAGAACGAGGTTTCGATTGACTTGGTAGCCGTCAATCTTCTGCATCTTCGGCAGAGATTTAATCATCCCCTGCCAGATGGTCTTGGCGCTATCTTTGGCCGCGCCCTTAAACAATAGGTCGGTCACGGTCAGCGGCGCGTTGTGGTTCTGTTGTGTATCGAGGTCAAATACTTGGTCTTTGTCCGCGAAAAAGAATCCGCTCATCCGACCATTCGCACCCTTACCGTCGGCCTCAAGGTTGATGAAATCCTTGAGCAACTGGCAGCCCATCACCGCGAATACCCAGTCAAGTTGACCATCAGCACCGACCCGCCCGCGCTGATGCGCGATTTCATAGGTGTTCCGGCTCCAGTTTTGCAGCCCGACATACCGCAGATTCGCGGCAGTCCCAACCAGCAATTCCGTCGCGCCGATATATAGCGCCTGCCCTTCGGTTTCCGGTGAGGCATACTCGACTTGAACCGTCGCCTGTGCATTTTCTTCTAGGACGACCAAGACATGGCCGAGCGTCGCCCCGGGCTTGGTGTTATACATGACCGCGTGCAGCGGCAATTCCGCCGCCACATTGCGCGGCACATACACGAACACCCCATGCGTCCACAGCGCCCCGTGTAGCGCGGCAAATTTGCCGTCAGTAGGCAATACCGATTGGGTCATGAAATATTTCTCGACCAGTTCGGGATGCGTTTTCGCAGCCGTTAGCAAGTCGGTGAAAATCACGCCGTTGGTCGCGAGGTCATCGGAGATGGCATGGTGTACGACCTTGCCGTCCACAAAGATCAGAGTGCCGCCTTCACCATCACCGACCAACGGCTGGCGCACTGCCGCCGGGACAGTTTCCAAAGTCGCGCCATTGGGCTGAACCAGCTTACCGGCCTGCTCCCAACGCACGCCACGAATGTCCGTCCGCCGCCAATCTTCATCTTTTGCGCTCGGCATCGGCAGGCTTTCATAGACCGCCCATGCTTTCTCACGAAACGCCCGTAGCCATGCCGGTTCATCATTGGCCGAACTCATCGCTTGTACATCGTCAAACGTATACGCCGGGACACTGCCCGACGCATCACGCCGTCTCATTGTCGTCACGTAGTCACCCTCATATCACACAACATCACACATGTTCAGGCTCTGGCTCTGGGATAGACATTTGGTGTTCTAGAGCCACTTCTAGCCATAATTCTTTCGCTTCTTGAATCATGGTATATGCCTCTTGGAGGTCATCCCCTTGAGACAAGCATCCCTTTAATAACGGGATAGAAACCACGAATCCGCCTTCATCAAAAGGGGTAAATAGGATGGGATACGGCAACGACAAATAGTAATCAAGTGCTTTTGTCGGCTCAATATCGCTCATCATTGCTACGCAGGTAACGCTTCTGGTTCTGGAATGAGTATTCCAGAACCCATAGCAACAGTGAGCCATCCCTCTTGAGCATCACGAATCATCCGTATTGCATCATTCGGGTCATCACCCGCTGACATACATCCCCGCAACAGCGGTATTTCAACAAACCATGTCCCATCATGCTCATCTTGAATCAGAACAATCGGGTATTGGAGCGCCTTATAGTAGGCCAAATCTTTGTTGACAAGTTGGTTACTCATCGGCGCCCTCAATAATACATGACCTAATTAGCCGATTGAGCCTTCAAGCTGGATTTGAATCAGGCGGTTGAGCTCAAGCGCATATTCCATCGGCAATTCCTTCACCAATGGCTCAATGAACCCGTTGACCACCATAGCGTTAGCCTCGTCCTCAGACATGCCACGGCTCATCAGGTAGAAAATCTGGTCTTCACCGATTTTGCTCACCGATGCTTCGTGACCCATCGTGACGTTACGCGCATCAACTTCGATGGTCGGATACGTGTCAGACCGACTGCGGTCATCCAACAATAGCGCGTCGCACACCACATTCGAGCGCACATTATCCGCGCCCTCGGCAATCTTCAACAGGCCGCGATAGGTCGCCCGCCCACCGTCTTTGCTGACGGATTTGCTGATGATTTGGCTGGTCGTATTCGGCGCAAGGTGCGTGATTTTCGCCCCAGCGTCCAGATGTTGACCCTTACCGGCGAACGCAATCGACAAAACCTCACCGTGTGCGCCTTCACCCGCCAGAATCACGGCTGGGTATTTCATGGTCAACTTGCTGCCGAGGTTGCCGTCCACCCATTCCATCGTGGCGTTCTCGTGGGCGACAGCACGCTTGGTCACAAGGTTATAGACGTTGTTCGACCAATTCTGAATGGTCGTATAGCGGCAACGACCACCCTTCTTGACAATGATTTCGACGACGGCACTGTGAAGGCTGTCCTCGCTATAGGTCGGCGCGGTGCAGCCCTCGACATAATGCACATAGCCACCTTCATCAACGATGATGAGTGTGCGCTCAAACTGCCCCATCTTCTCGCGATTGATGCGGAAATAGGCTTGCAGCGGCATCTCAACTTTAACGCCCTTCGGGACGTAGATGAACGATCCACCCGACCAAACCGAGGTGTTCAGCGCGGCGAATTTATTATCGGCAGATGGGATGATTGTGCCGAAATATTCGCGTACCAAATCGGGGTGTTCGCGCAACGCAGAGTCCATGTCAAGGAAAATCACGCCCTTGTTTTCAAGGTCCTTGCGGAGGTTGTGATATACCGACTCGCTGTCATATTGTGCGCTCACGCCTTGCAGAAATTGCTGCTCGGCCTGTGGAATGCCCAGTCGGTCAAATGTGCGCTTGATTTCTTCCGGCACATCTTCCCAATTACGCTTGGAGGCGTCCGAGGCGCGGGCGTAGTAGGTGATTTCGTCGTAGTGGATTCCATCCAGATCACCGCCCCATTCAGGCGTCGGCTTTTGCAGGAAAATGTCATAGGCTTCCACGCGGAGGTCAGTCATCCACTGTGGCTCATTCTTGAGGTGCGAAATCTCGCGGACGACATCGGCGGATAAGCCCTTATCCGCGATATAGGAATATTTTACGTCGTCGTCGTGGAAGCCGTAGGTCTCATCATACGAGCCACGGACATCCTTCAAACGCGACTCGTCTTGTGTTAGCTGCTTATCGCTCACCACAAAATCAGTCATATCGGTTGTTACTCCTCATGCTTGGACGGGAAAAGGCTGTGATTACAGGACGACTGCGGCGTGCTTCTCGCGCACCCAGTCGTAGCCGCTTTCTTCCAATTTCAGCGCCAACTCAGGGCCGCTGCTCTCCACAATCCGCCCCTCAAACATCACATGGACGAACTGCGGCTTCACATAGTTCAGCAAGCGCTGATAGTGGGTAATCATCAAGACGCCGAGGTTAGGCCCCATCAGCGCGTTCACGCCTTCGCTGACAATCCGCAGCGCGTCGATGTCGAGGCCGCTGTCGGTCTCGTCAAGGATGGCGAATCTCGGCTCAAGCACAGCCATCTGGAGGATTTCGGCGCGCTTCTTCTCGCCACCGCTGAATCCGTCATTGAGGTAGCGACCAGCAAAGCTATGGTCTACGCTCAGGTTATCCATCTTCGCACGCATCAAGCGGCGGAAATCTGGGATAGAAATGCCCTTGCTCTCTGGGTTTTTTTCCTTGATACGTGAGTTAATTGCCGCCCGCAGAAAGTTCGCCAACGTGATTCCGGGGATGGCTACTGGGTATTGGAACGCGAGGAAAATCCCCATCCGGCTACGCTCATCCGGCTCAAGCTCCATGATGCTCTCACCATCAAACAAAATCTCGCCTTCGGTCACTTCATAGGCCGGATTACCCGCCAAAACGTTCGCCAGCGTACTTTTTCCGCTGCCGTTCGGCCCCATCAAAGCATGGACTTCCCCCTGATGAATCGTCAGGTTGACTCCGTGCAAAATCATCCGTTCATCGCCCGCCACCCGTGCATGTAGGTTACGGATTTCTAGTGTTGCGCCCATTCAGTGACTGCTCCCCTTATCGACCTAATTTTACACGGGTTAAACTTGTGAGTTACCCGCAGTTCATGTACACTAACAGTATATCAGTCGTGAACTCAGGCTGTCAATATTTCTAACTTTCTTTATAATTATTCCTAGAGTTCTCTCACCCAATGCTGAGTTAGCGTAGAGGATAGTCACTATGAGCGATACAGCAGTAAAAACCGAAGAGGGTCTGCGCGACGCCCTGCGCGTGGTGGTTGACCCCGAAATTGGCATGAATGTGGTTGAACTGGGGCTGATTCGCGATGTCGAACTACACGAAGACCGCACCCATGTCGTCATGATTATGACCACCCCTTTCTGCCCGTATGCCCCCGCACTGCTCGAAAAAAGCCGTCAGGTCGCACAGGAATATAGCGGTACGCCCGCCACCATTGAGATGGGCCTTGAGATGTGGGATCCAACCATGATGGAAGACGGCGCAGCCGATGACTGGGGCTTGTTCTAAATCCCACCCAAGCGATGCTAAAAAAAGACGCCCTTATAAGGGCGTCTTTTTTTGTTTTGGTGTTCAGACACGCCTACTACCGAGCGCTAATTGTTGCCTGCGCCGCCTTCATCGCGGTCATTACCGCTTCTGACTCCCCCACGCCCACCTTTCTTGCCCCCGCGATTGCCTTCCGTATCGCGGTCTTTGATGGTTGGGTTACCGGGCTGATTTCTGAGGTCGCCACCGCGTATAGTGTTGTTCTGGTCTTTGCCGCCGGGAGTGCCTAAATTCGGTTGAGTCTGGGTATTCGGTTTCTGAGCCATGAGCTTATTCCTTTTGAGCAAAAATTCTATATTTTCAGATTAAACGGGATACAGCCATAACGCTTCCACTTGATGAAGGATATTTTATGGGTCACATGACTGATTTTTACCTCCGCCTTTGGTATTAGAGGCCATTTGAATATTCATATTCAATCGTTATCCCTTTACCCTCTAAATCCGTCTCTCCCACAGTGTGTGGTGAGGGGGTTTTACTGCGTTTCTGTCCCTCGCCCCTTGTGGGAGAGCGATAGGTGAACAGGGTGAGGGGGTTTTCAAACGGCTTCTTTTGACCATAGAACAAATTGGTATATATCTCTCAGTCCAAGTAATATTGATAGTAAGGTATCATTAAGTTGATACTTGAAAGAAATATTTCACCAATAGTCCTAAGTCCCAGAGAATTTTATTTTTGAAGCTGAATAATTGGACGCTATGCCTATAATGCAATGGAAGGAAAACCAATGACGGCCTCCGTGAACAGCGCGATTTACAAACTCACCTCCCGACGCAATACCCCTTCCGGCCTCCTCAGCATTTATGAATACAAAGTACAGATGCTGGGGGTGCGGCTTTTAACCAACGTCCCGTGGCGAATTGATGACTTGGGCGCGTGGCTCTCAGAGATGCAAAAGGTTGCCGAATCCGGGGTCGCCAATCAGAAATATTCCGACTTCACCGAAAAGACGACCAAAACCTATGGAGATGTCCAAGAGTGCGAATCAAGCCCCGTCGACGCTTACGACTATATCTGCTATAAGACCATAGGGACGGGTTCGCATCCCTTGCACGTCTTACGTGCCGCTATCCATGTCGATAGAGAACGCTTCCGCCAACACATAGATAAGCTTAAAACACCGATTTCTCAAGACACCATCCCGACCACCAACTGCGATACACAAGAATTTGAGGTCGAATTGGGCAAGACAATTGGGAGTTATTATGACCTAAATGAGGCGGACAATCAGGAAATACGCTAAAACAGCGTCAATCTTCTAAGTCGCCACGTCCGCCCTCGTTGCCGCCGCGACCACCTTCTAAATCATCGTCCGGGCGTCCTTGAGGGCTAATGCCACCGGGATTTACGCCGCGCCGCTGCTCCGTATCCAGTTCTGTACCAAGATCGCCAGTCTTGTTGTCACCACTCCAACCCTCATTCACTTTTGGGTCGTATATTTTAGGGTCATGAGTCATGAGACCTGCTCCATAGATTTTTTGCTAAACTATTCTTAAATAGTATCTTCGACGCGGTTATATAGACTCCCCCATCTGAACTATGTTATTTAGTCATTTGTCCTAATTTTCATTTAGAGGCCGTTTGAATATTCCCCTCACCCTGTTCACCTAGCGTTGAACCGTCCCTCTCCCACAAGGGGCGAGGGACAAAAACGCCGAAAAAGTCCCCCTCACCACCCTGTGGGAGAGGGGGACTTAGGGGGTGAGGGGATAACGATTGAATTTTCAAACGGATTCTTAGTCCCCTGATAGGCGAAGGTATTGAAAACACGCTAAACAAAAAGCACCCACCAAGAATCAACTTGGTGGGTGCTTTTTTGGGGTCAAACCGTTTCAAATCTGAGCGAAAATTGGTCGGGGTACTGGGATTCGAACCCAGGACCTCTTGCACCCCATGCAAGCACGCTACCAGGCTGCGCTATACCCCGAACTCCCCACAGTATAGCGCAGCCCGCAGCCCGTTTCAAGTGTGGGATGTCAAGCTATTCTTCCGGCGGCAGAACTGCCCCACCGCAAGCGTTATAATCCGCCCCGACCACCACCTCATAGTCGAAAGTACGGTTAGCGTCTGGCTGTACGCGCACGCTGGCCTCGGTCAGATTCAGCGTCTTGAGGATTTCCGCCAGACTGCTGCCCTTCTCGCTGCCGGTATAGTCAATCACATAAGTGGTCGATTCCGCAGTGTTGCTGAAATCACCCCCAGCCGTCGCCGCGAAATTCGCCTCACCCAAGCGCTCCGACGCTACTCGGTCAAAGTTAGCGTTGGCCGTCCCATTCAAGACCTGTACCCTCGCAGACCGTAACGTAACTTGATTATCTGTTGGCGGCGTATAAAAGTCCGTCATGAGGTCGAACACCGGCTCATAAATCGGAAGCTGAACGAACTGACCATCCGGCGGTTGCCAGGGCTGCGTATGATAGGTGCGAATCAGGCGATATGTCTCAATCTCGCTGGGGTCAACTTGTAGCGCCACGGGGACGAGGCTCAAGATGACATCAAGACTCATGTCGGTTTCAGAGACGGACAACCCTTGCTGAATCAATCCCGGCAAGCGCGTCACGTCGCTGAGTAGCCCTTGCTCTCGCACCGAACGCAAGGCCGCCCGTAGAACCTGCTGCTGCCGCCGCCCACGGTCAAAATCGTCACTATTACCGCGTGAACGCGCATACCATAGCGCTTCTTGCCCGTTCATGTGATAAAAACCAACAGGGAGCGTATATTGCAGCGCTACCGGGTCATTCAAGACAGCCCCCGCTGGGACAGTCGCCCCTTGGATTTGAAAGTCTTGAATCGCGCAATCCACCGCGAGGTCAACCCCGCCCACGCTGTCAATCAGGCTGGCGAATCCGGTCAGGTCAACCAGCGCATAATAATGCACATTGATGCCGAGGTTATATAAAATCACCTGACGCATATAGAAAAACGGGCCGCCGTCCCAACCGAGCGCGCTCCCGATTTCATACACCGTGTTCAGACGCCCCATCCCGACCTGCGGCATATACACGTACAGGTCACGCGGCAGATGCAGCATCGAGACCGTATTGGTATCGCGGTTAATCGACAACACAACCATCGTATCCGTCCGCGCCAAACTATCGCCCGTGACCTCATTATCCTGCCCCATCAGCAAGATATTGATCAGGTTTGCGCCTTTACGGTCAACCACTGGGAAGGCCGTTGGCAGTGCCGTTGGCTGTGGCTGACTGGCATACGGGTCGCCCAAAAACAAGATGGTCGGCAGCGGCCCAACTGCCGAAGGGATATCCAACGCAACTGTCGGTTGAATCACTGGCGTTTCTGGGGTCGCTAATGGCTCGACGCCTTCAGGGGTATTGGTCGCAAAGGCCGGGTCAGGGCGCGGCGTATTGGTGGCAAATTGTTCGATCAGATCCCAGCCGCCAAGCGAGACGACCTGCACGCCGCCCATCGCCTCGGAAGTCGGTTGAATCGCGTCCGCTGTCTGTGCGTAAATCGGCTGGCGCTGGGCATATATCTCACGCTCCGCCTGCTGCGCCCGCAGTGTGTTGACGATATTCAGCACGCCCATCGCTACAACTATCGCCATCGCCACGGGTAAAACCACGCGGAATAGCAATCCAAATGCTCGTTTCATCAGATTTAGCCTCACCCATCACGGGGCAAATTCACCGCGTAAGTGTAGCTGAGGCCGTTCATCCCGTCGATAGGCCGCGCCTGACGCCGCCCCGCCGTTCACTCACCGTTGCACCATAATAACCACGGGAATCACGCAAACATCATCCGCCCCAATAGTGCCGACGTCGGTGGTGATGACCACTCTCAGCCACGCTAACCCAGATGGTAGCGTCGCCGCGTCCAACACGCCTAGCACGCGCCCATTCACGGGCGTATTGCCCGCAAGGATTGGCACATAGCGCAAATAGCCATCAGGCCGGATTTCCAGTCGATAGCGCCGGAAATCATCCCCGCCCACCGTGCCTTCAATCTCAATCAAGCCACGCAACACCGTGCCAGCACGAATGACTTCAATTGACGCCACCGAAGGGACGCCGCATCCCATCACCGCGTCGCTAGGCGCACTGAGGACATCCCCCGTCACAGGCAATAAAACCGCATCGCCGGGGATGAGTTGCACATCATCCGGCAAGCAATTCCGCCGAATGACGCGCTCCACCGGCACGCCCGCCGCTGCCGCCAGCGACTCTAGCGTATCCCCCGGCTGCACCGTGAACCGCGCCCATCGTTCTGGTAACTCACACTCCACAGGGAATGAGGTCGCCGTACCCGTTGGGGTCACGGTTGGGATGAGCGTAATGGTCGGAATCGGCGTTGCAGTGGGCGCAAGCGTCGCTGTACGGGTGGCCGTGCGCGTTGAGGTCGGTGTATGGGTGATGGATGGGGTCGATGTGACCGTCGCCGTCGCCGTATGCGTGTAGGTTGAGGTAGCCGTAAATGTGACCGTCGCAGTAGATGTCCGGGTCGCGCTGGCCGTCGGCTGTGGGGATGGGCTGGCCGTTGCGGTCACTGTTGGGGTACGGGTCGCTGTATCCGTGGGGACAGGTGTGACCGTATCGCTGGCAACAACTGACGGTTCAATCGTCGCCGTTGCCGTGTCGGATGGCGCAACCGTCGGCGTGCTGGAAGGGCTATCGGTGGCGCTAGGAGTCGATGTAACCGTGCCAGTCGCAGATGGGCTTACCGTCACGCTGAGAGTCGGGGTCGCAGTAGCGGCTTCCGTCGGATTATCGGTAGGAGTCGCCGTCGCCTCTGACGTGGCGGACGCTTCGCGTGTGAAGGTAGCAAACGGCGTAAAGTTGATCGTCGCCGTCGGGGGGAGCGTCGCCAAAACCGATACAGCCGTTGGCTCGATAGGGTCAGTCGTGACCAACGATAGAATCACCCCAAAAGCCGTGGCAAACGCGATGACGGCCACCGCGATAATCGCAATCAGAACTTCATCGCCCAAACTTCGCTGCACGCCACACCTCTAAAAAGAGTCCCGAGTCCCAAGTCCTGAGATAAACACTTTATCGCTCAAAACTCAGCACCGAGGACTCATCCCTTATAAAAATCATCACTCATTCCGAGGCAGTAGCACGTTAACTACCGTGCCGCCGCCCTCAGCCATCTCAATCCACATCGTCCCGTGATGTGCCTCGGTCAACGCCTTAGCCACCGCCATCGCCACGCCCGTATCGCCCAGCCCCGCAATCAACGGATTCTCAGACAGATACCGGCGGCTGAATACTTGGTCTTCGGAATCCGGCGACACGCCAGCGCCCATGTCGCGCACGCTGATTAACGCCGCAACGGTCACAGTATCCGGCGCATCCGCCGGACGGTGCTGGCGTGCGCTGATAGACACTTGTATCGCGCTGTCGCTGGGAGACGCTAAGTAAGCATTGGTCAATACCTGACCCAGAATCTGCCTAATGGCTTCGGCGTCGCCCAAAATTGTCGGCACAGGCTCGTCCACGTTCAAATCGACTTCGATACCCTTCTCACGCAAAGCCACGCTGACTTCGATGATGGTATCCTCGACCACTTTTACCACATCTACCGGGTCAAAGTTCAGGCGCACCCGTCCGGCGTCCAACGCAGCCAGTCGTACCATATCGTCAACCATCCCGGCCAGCCGTTGAGAGTTGGCAATCACACGCTGCACGAATCGCCGCTGCATATCGCCGAGGATACCGACAGACTCCTTGAGCAGCAAATCCAGATAGCCCGTGATAGACGTTAGCGGTGAACGTAATTCTTGTGCCAACCCAATCATCGCGTCGATTTGCTCCTGACCCACAGCACGGGTTACTCCATTAGAGGTCGTTTTGGCCTTAATCGTCCGCAATTCGCGCTCTAGTTCGCTGATGCGCTCCATCGAACGGCTGAGTTCCGACACCACCGCCGCGCTTGCTTCGCCGTGGTGCGCGACAGGCGCAGATTGACCATTCAGCGCTTGCGTCAATTCGGACTTCAACGACTCCATCGTTGCGTTGGTACGTTCATGATATTCTTTGAACTTCAATGCTCGCATCGCCAATTCGTCACGTTGTTTCCGCATCTTATCCAGTTGCGTCATCGCTGTATCACGGTCTACAGCCAAGTTTTGGGCGTTGCGTTGAAGGTCGTTTATCTTCAATTCAGCATCACGCACTGCCGCCAACCGCTGATTCAACTGCGCGACCTTGCGCGACCACGCATCACGCTCGGCGTCAAATGACGAGACTTTCGCCCGCAATGTCGTGCGCTCTTGGTACAAATCACTGACCAACTGCCCTACCCCGGAAGCCGTCGCATCAACCCCAAATTGCTTCAACTCCGACTCCAACGATTCCAGCCGCCCTTTGAGGTGATTACGTTCCTCAATAAGTGCGCTGTTCTCGCCGCCCATCTCAGCCACCGTCGCCTGCACAGTTTGACGGTCAGGCGTGGTTTCGGTCAGAGACGATAACTGTGCCTCTAGCCGGTCACGCTGCGAGGCCAACTCATCGCGTTCGCGTTTCAACCCGGTCAAAGCGGCTTGCATCGCCTTCTCATCGCCGGTCTGACTCACGGCAATCAACGTGCTTTCCATCTGCTGTAGGCGCTGCAAAAGTTGCCCGCGCTCATCGCGTAACATGGTCTGTTCTTCATTGATGGCGACAATCCGCTGTGACAGGCTCAAATCCTCAGCCGTATCGCCCAATGTCTCAATCAAACGTCCGCGCTCATGCGTCAGACGGTCTTCCAGCGACTGCATCTGGGTCTGGAGTTGCGAAATCTCGGTACGCGCCGCCTGCAACTCGACATAAGCATTCCGGCGTTCAGTCGCCACTTGGTCATCGCTGAGTTGGCTCAAGGGGATGCCTTTGACCATCGCTTGGATGGCGCGTTCTTCCGCCATCAAACGCGCTTCCTCGGCCTCATCGCTCAACGCCAATAGGCCGCCCGCAATCACCCCAATCCCGCGCAGACTCTCTATCTCTGCATCGCCCAACTCCCGATTCCCGAACGGATAACCGACCAGTAGCACCGCAATCACCGTCCCGCTACGAGTCAACGGTTGCAGATACGTCGGCCCAGTGGTATCGATACCCAGCCGGGGATAGAGGTCTTGTAGTTCCGCCTCATTACGGTCTGTATACAGTGGGCGCTGCTGCCCGCGCTCAATCGCGTTCCGCAGAGTCGGTTGGTTATCGAGGTTGATGGACACCCCCGGTAATGGACGGTTACGCGCCCGGTCATAGGCACACGCGATGTCGGCATAATTCACATCCTGAGCGCGTATCAGCGCCCCAACATCCGCCCGCATCATCTCCAGCGTGGCCTTCACGATTTGCTGGGGAAGCTGCTTGGGCGACGTATCTTCAATCATCAAGCCCAGCGCCTTGAGCAATTGCACCGAATCACGCTCACCAGCAGAGGTGGCACGGGGAGATGGACGCGGCGCAGGGGCTGGCGCAGTCCCCGTAGGCACAGGCGACGCCGTGACCGAGGCCGAACTCGTGACCGCCCCTTTCTGAGGCGTGCTTGAGGGTGACTTGAGCGCTATCATGCGGATGTCATAAGCCACTTTCATCTGGCTCAACATCGCACGATAAACGATGCCACACAAGACCGCGCCGCCTACTGCGAATGCCAGCCGCCCCGCCCCTATTTGGGTGAGCGGTTCAGCGAGGAAGTAGCGCATCAGCGCCAGCCCATAGCCGACCAGTAAAATCCCCGTCCAGACCAGTTTCAATGGCGCATCCACAATCACCGTCCAATGCGTCACGATGATGATAGCGATGCCAGCCGTGGCTGCTACCGGCAGAACCGCCCAGATGATCCCGATGATGAAACCGGTATCGCCCTCATTCAGACCCGGGACGAGGCTCATCACCAGATATAACGCCAACACGCCCAACCCTATGCCCGCCGCCAATTGCGAAGAGCGGCCTTTCCACTGGGCATCATCCGCCGTGATGAACGCCCACCCCATCGCAATCACGGCGATGAGGCTGGCGGGGCGCTCGATGCCCAATACGGTCAACGCACCACTGCTCGCGCTGCCCATAATCACCGTCAGCGCACCCACCAGCAGCAATGACCACGCTGCCAGCGATGCCATCAATCCAACCATAAACCGATTGGTCAGACGGGTTCGTTCGCGCAGATGCTGCCCCAGCGTCATCAACAGACACGCCATCATCACGCTAATCACCAGCACGAAGTAAATCAGATCGCCGGGGGGTTGAACAAAGATGGTCAAGAAATTCATGTAAATATCCCATCCGTTGGGGGTGTATCCCTCTAGTACCTGATTTCAGTATATCGTGTTTCACTCACGCACACAGTAATGGCAACGTTCGACCTACGTTTGAGATGCGTTTGTAGAGCTACGTCTGGGCAAGCCGCCCGCCTCGCGGCATAATGGCAACATCATTAACAAGTAGACCACACGCAGCATGGAGGGGTTGACTCTCTAGCGCCGTCGTTCAAGAGCAGAGGTTCTGTAATCCTAATGACAACCTATGCGCCCTCTCGTACCAAGCGCACAAAACGCCCCAATGTGCCAGTTTTTCGCATTCTATCGCTCCTGATGATTGTAGCGGCGTTCGTTTTGCTCGGCGCGGAGATGTACAGTTTCAGCCAGCGTGAAAACCTGTTGGCATCCGATGTCACCGTCGGCGGAATCCCCGTCGGCAATCTGACGGTTGACAAAGCTGTGACCAAATGGGAACAAGCCTTCAATCAACCGGTCATCCTCAAGTACGGCCAAGAATCCATCGTCTTAGAGCCGGGGACTATCGACTTCCGCCTCAACTCAAATACCATGCGCGCCAATGCCCAAGCCTCTACTGGTGATTTTTGGCCGCGCTTCTTAGCCTACCTGACCGGCGTACAAGAAGAGCGCGTCGCCGCGAATATCCCGCTATTGGCCGATTACCAAGAGGGTCTACTGCGCTCGGTATTGGATGACATCGCCAGTCGTTATGACCGCGCACCCGGCAACCCCGGGTATGATGTCGCCACGCTGACGGTCTATGCGGGGCAGACCGGCGCTCAATTGGATGTTGACGAGGCCATCGTCCGCATTGACGCCGCGCTCAAAAATCCGACCAATCGCGTCGTAGACCTCCCCATCGGCGACTCACAGGCCAGCCGCCCGAACCTCAACGTCCTACGAAATCTCATCATCGACTATCTTGATACACAGGGATTTATCTACGACAGCCCGACCAGCGTCGCCTCGGTCTTTGTCCTCGACCTGCAAACCGGCGAAGAACTCAATATCCTCAGTGATGTCGCTTTCAGCGCGGCCAGCACCACCAAAGTCCCCATCCTCCTAGACCTCTACCGCTTCCTAGATTTTCCACCCACGCCTGAGGAAGCGTTCATCATGGCGAATTCCCTCCTATGCAGCCGCAACTCATCCTCTAACCTGCTCATGCGCCTGATTGGAAATGACGACATCCTCGCGGGCGTCCGCAGCGTCAGCAATACCGCACAAGCACTGGGCGCGACCAACACCTTCATCTCCGCGCCGTTTGTTGAAGGCGTCGCAAACGAATTTCTCGGTTCGACCACTGCCCCCGCCACCAAACCAAACCCTGACCACAACACCGTCCCAGACCCGTTCAACCAGACCACCCCAGAAGATTTGGGGACGCTGTTCAGCATGATTTATGACTGCGCCAATTATGGCTCTGGCATCTTGACCGCCCTTCCAGAGGACTATACGCAGCAAGAATGTCGCCAGATGTTGGAACTGATGTCAGCCAACGACCTACTGCGATTGATTCAAGGCGGAATCCCCGCTGGGATGCGCGTCTCACATAAAAATGGGTGGCTGGATGAGGTTGTTGGGGATGCGGGCATCGTCTACCCCACCAGCGGACGCAATTACGTCATCGCCATCTTCTTGTGGGAGGATACCGGCTTTCAGAATTTCGAGCGCCTTTGGCCGCTGATGGAGGGCATCTCGCGGGCGACGTGGAATTACTTCGATGCGGGCGAGCCATTGCTCACCGCTCGCACAGACCTTCCGGCCACTGCCCAAGGCTGTGAGGGGAATTATCTCCCCCCGACGCCGGAATTAGTCAACCTGAATGACATCAACGCTTGGCGTCGCGCCCCATAAAAATAGTAGGGACGGCATTTTTGCCGTCCGTTTTTTGGCAAATGTAAAGGACGCCCGGAAGGGCGTCCCTACATTCATCACTTGATACTTTTGACCATTCGCAGATGATTCCGCCCACCCGTGCTATGGTAGATTGCGCTATCCATAAACTTCTTGACGAAATGAATGCCCCATCCGCCATTGTCGATTCGCTCCCATAGCGGCAACGAAGGGTCGGGGTCAGGGTGCATCAACGGGTTAAACAAGGGAGCACCGTCAATGATTTCAATAATCAACGACTCTCCATCTCGAACCAGCACGACTTCAATCGCGTCTGGCGCATCGCTGAATTCATACCCATGTTCGACGATGTTGGTAATCACCTCATCCACCGAGACGTTACAATGGTGGATGCTGTCATCACTCAGGCCATAAATCGCCGCAACCCGGCTGATAAATGCTTGTGCGGCCTCAACCGACTCCAGATGAGCCGGCAACTTAATGGAATGTCGTTCATCCATCGCGTTCCCCTCTTCCCGCGATGACCGCTAAAAACTCTCGACAGCCTCAGACGAGGTGTCGAAGATTAAAAAGATTGTATCCAATCCGGCCATTTCCATCACCTCGCGCACGCGCTTAGAGGGTTGGGCAATCCGCAAATCACCCGCCACCCGCCTGAGCTTCTTGAGCGCGTTGACCAACTCGCGTAGACCCGCGCTGCTCATATAATCGACGGCGGACAGGTCTAATACCAGATGGATATGCCCCGCCCCGATATGCTCGTTAAACGATTCCCCCAACTGAGGGGCGTTCATACTATCAATCCGGCCAGAGGCGCGTAAGACGGTTATATTACCCTCGGCGGCAACTTGAATATTCATAGTCCAAGACAATCCTTTGAGCGTACAGAGTCCCTTGTTATCGACACTATTGTAACCGATATTGCTGGCTATAATGCAATCGTTCAGAGAAAATTCGATAGGTGGCAGTAAAACCCATTATGCAAGACTATTCTCTCCCTCTCACGCTGGTCTTTGGCCTGACTTTTTTCCTCATCCAGCGCAGTGAAGCCAAAGCTCGCGGCTGTGTGACTCGTTTTCTATTTCTGGTCATTGGCGGCGCGGTACTATGGTTCAGTAATACCCGTGGCATACTGGGACAAGCCGCCACCGCCTTCATCGTGGCCGGACTCATCAACCTGATTTTCTGGGCGTTGATTGGCCGCTATAACCCGCCCAAATCGTCAGACGAAATCCGCGTCCTCAAAATGGACGACGAATAAGGCGGTTTATATAAGCCGATACGCTATACTCCCTCCCTAATATGATTCGCGAGGGATGGGGCAGGAGTGAAGCTTATGGCGAACGTTTTCATCTCGTATCGACGCGCAGACAGTCGTGCCATCACGGATAATATTCACGGACATCTTGCCCGCTTGATAGGAGATGAATATGTCTTTCAAGATGTATTAGACATACCTGTCGGGGTGAATTTTCGGGATTATTTAAAAACAAATCTCGACTCTGCCGATGTCTTATTGGTCATCATTGGTCAGCGTTGGCTAACCATAACGGGTGAAAACGGTCAACGACGCCTAGATAATCCTGATGACCCCGTGCGGATGGAAGTCGCCACTGCGCTCAAAAACCCAAAGCTGCTGGTAATCCCCATCTTGGTAGATGATGCGCCGATGCCTGATGCTAGTATGCTGCCAGATGACCTACGTGAATTGCATTATCGTAATGCGGCTCGTGTCCGGTATAACCCGGACTTCGAGCATGATATGCAAATACTTGTTGAAAAAATTCAGCAGCATGTTGCGCTAACATCGCTTACCCCTTCGGCAGCTTACCGCCGTCCCGCCTCATTCTGGTATCGGATTGCACTATTCGGTCTCTTAATTGCGGTTGTAGGCGCAATAACCCTGTTCATCCTAAACAATGATAAACCTTTTGAAAATCAAGACCCTCTCCCGACAGTAGCGACGGGGCAATATATGGTCTTGGTCACAGACATCATCCCTATCAGCACGCAAAATCGTCCTGTCGCTCAAGTGATTGTCGAGAATCTGCGCCAAAGTTTAGAGCAAGATATTCCATTCTCAACGTTGCGCGTTCGTTATTACCCCATACCTGTCACCAATGAGACGGAGGCACAGGCTTTGGCCGAGCAGGTCGGCGCATCAATCATTATTTGGGGTGACTACGCAGCCGAGACCGTCAATCTGCGCCTCCAAGTGGGGTCATTTGATGCTTTCCCGACAATTGCTGTGCTGCCTAGAGATATTATCACCCGTGCAGCTAATATTCGTTTGCGTCTCAACCATGAGCAAGAAGACTCTATCGCGCCGCATGTCGTTTCGATGATGATATTGCTTCAGACGGCAGATAGTGATGGATACGCCATGATTAGCGCATTGGCTGCCTTAGATTTGTTGCCACCGCCTACTGCTGAGGTCGTTAGTACCGGCATTGCTGGCCGTGTTCACAAAGCACTTATCGCCTATGTCAGCGAGACAGAAATATCCCGTGCGGAGTTAGACGCCGTACTAGACATCGATACGAATGCGTTGATTTATGCGTTGAGAGGATATACCTTACAACGTCTCGGCTTAAATCAAGCGGCTTTAGAGGACGCTCAAACCGTGCGTTCTCTCGCCCCAGAGTGGATTCTCCCCCTTTATATTCGCGGTAATGACGGTTGGATGTTTGCTAATGACCCTCTCAGTTCACGCCGTTACTTTGATGAGATGGTCGCCGCACGTCCGAATGACTGGTTTCCGCTATTCAATCGGGCGTTCACCTATTATCTTGTCGGTGATTATGCCTCTGTAGCGATTGATGTTACGCGCATTATTGATGAGTTCAGCCCGCCAACAAGCCTGCCTTATGCGCTGGCTGTCTCAATTGCCATACGTGAGGGAAATCTGGCAGAGGTGGCCGCTATTAAAGCCATAGTGACTCGCCAGTTCCCAAACCCTACGGAGTTCAATCGTTTTTTCAAGGCGTTGTATGGTCAAGCCGATGCTGTTATCAAATATGGTCAGGGCGTTAATGCAGTGATGTATCTGACGCTAGGTCAATTCAGTAGGGCGCTTACGGCTGCTGATGCAGCTATCACTATTGACCCATCATGGGCGGATATGTATCTCGTCCAAGGCATCGCCCACTGTAATTTAGATGATACTGCTCAAGCAAATATGGCCTATACACAGGCTATTGAAGTAGAGCCAGACTTGGCGGTTGCCTATTTAATGCGGGCGCAGGTTCGCAGTGATAGCGGTGACGTAGTAGGTGCGGCAACTGACATCGCCCATGTCCAAGCCACGCCATGGGGTCAACGTCCAGATATCGCTGCGCTGATTGAGCAAGGATTACGCGGGGAAATCACCTGTAAAACCTTCTTTTGAGGGGAGTGAACAAAAAAGGTGCAAGGGTCTTAAGCATTTTGCTTGATACCTTGCACCTTTTTCTGTCAGTTTTCAGGCTTACCCGATGATGTTCAGCGGGATGATGTCTGACATCTGCAAGAGAACCATGCTCGTGCGCGCCGCGATGGCTTGCGACATCTGAACCAACGCCCGCGCCGCCGCGCTGTCTGGATGCTCCGCCACTACCGGGCGACCATAATCACCCCCTTCGCGCACACTGGTTTGAAGCGGCACGCGCCCCAAGAAGGACACGCCGCGATCCTCGGCCAACTTCTCGCCACCCCCGCTGCCAAAGAACTCGCCCGCCATATTCTCAACGATTCCCAAGACCGGCACATTCAGTTGATCGAACATCGCGGCGCTCCGCAATGCGTCTGACACCGCCACAGACTGCGGCTGTGTCACGATCACCGCGCCCGTCACTGGGAATTGCTGCGCGAGGCTGAGAGGCGCATCGCCCGTCCCCGGCGGCAGGTCAACAATCATGTAATCCAGTTCCTCGCCCCAATTAACATCCACAAAGAATTGGCGGATAGCGCTTTGAAGCATCGGTCCCCGCAAAATCATCGGTTTGTCCGGCGCGCTCAAAAAACCGGTACTCATCACTTTGACCCCATAGGCCATAATCGGGATCATCTTGTTATCGACCACTTTCGGACGCCCTGACCCCAGCCCCATCATCTGCGGCACATTCGGGTTCAGGATGTCGGCGTCAATCAGGCCGACTTTCGCCCCAAGTTCTGCCAATGCGACGGCCAAGTTAGTCGCGATGGTGCTTTTACCCACCCCACCCTTACCACTGCTAATGGCGATAATCGCCCGCGCCACCGTGCTTTGACGGCCAAAATTGCGATTGGTCGGCACTTGCGCGTCCCACTTGATGTTTAGCCGTTGGATACCCGCCACTTTCCCCACCAGCGCGTCGTTACAACGGGTGACAAACACATCTTTCAGCGGACATGCGGGCGTGGTCAATACAATCGTGAAATTGGCCGTATCCCCGCTGATTGAAAGATCGCGCACCATATTCAAAGACACAATATCGCGATTCAGTTCCGGCTCAATCACCGTACTCAGCGCGGTCATCACCTGTTCATTGGTTGCCATGTTTTTCTCCATTCATCCCATTAAGAAGCCCCCATGATACGCTCTCAATCCCCGTTTTCACACGGGAAACTCATCGCGCATCATTCATCGCTGATTTTTATCGCCAAAGCTTTGTGCTTGCCCCCTTGCCAATAGCGCCAGAATCGCTTCAAGTCCAATCGCCCCTCGAACTCAACAAACAGTTCGCCTGTTATTACTACTAGACGACTCGCGCTAGGGATGTTTTTACTTCTGTCTTAAGAATCACGATACATCGCCCCAACAACACAGAAATTGTATCTAGCCGTTTGTAGGCCGATCAATCATACGATGAACATACTGGATACCTACGGATGATTGCAGTACTTGACATCTTTTTTTTTCGATGTACATTCGGAATGTAAGAGATTTAACTCTGTTAACAATGATAAGGAGTTGTATGAAAAACAAACTGTTCATAATAGCAATCACTCTTCTGACGCTATTACTCTTCACACCTTTATCACATGCACAACAAGGTGCAACTCAGAAGTTTGAGAGATTTGGTGAGATTTTTGGTGGATACGTTTACATCACATCAGTTCCTTTTGGTTTTGGTGATGAGGGTGCAAGACATCGCCTAGAAATTCGCCGAAATTATCTTCCACCCAAGGCTCGACTAGTTCTAATGCAGTCGAGTCAACAATCTACGTTCATAGCCATCCAATCAAATTGGGTTAATTATTTTGGAACTCAATTCAACGATCCCATGTTAACACGCACGAAACAGGCAGCCCATGGACTAGAGATACAATACCCATCGTCATCGGGTTCGCGCTTGTACTACTTTGTAGATGGTCTATATGTCACTGATTTCGTTGTCAGCGACTTAATTCCAAGTGACATTATATCAGCGGGTTCAATCGGAGGCCCACCCTTGAATAGTGGCGGGGGTGATTATCTGAGCATTGGTTCGCCAAACTTCTCAGCCTCATGGTGGAAACGTAGGCCAGATTTAACCCTTGTATCAAAATTATGGGGGTATAACGTGCATGATATTAATCATAACGCATATGAATGTACATCTAATTCGAACAATACGTTCGCCTGTTATAAGATTTGTACATTCATATGCTAAGAAACCAATTGAATATTGGGTTTCTGTAAAACGTATTCGACAATCTACTGGAGATATCTGATGAAAACATACACTTCTCTCGCAACAATAATCGTATTAATCCTAATGACTGGGTTAATCTCATTTAACAATATCTCAAATGCTCGGAGTGATGAGTATAAAGTCACATTCTCGCCCTACATCAATGAATCTCAACTAAACTTGGATTTCACATCCCTTGACAAAATCTCGCTCGAGGTAGTGAGAAACCTTGGTTTAATCGGTGAACCGACACATCAAGAGAAATTTGTCATCACTATGGGACAATGGATGACCTATACAGAAATGGGCGTGAACCTTGAATTATTTAATTTGAGTCGTGAAACGCCTATCTATGTCGTCAGCTATCACGGTCAAACCGACGGTAAAAAACTGAACGGGGACGGTGACACCAACTTCAAATACGAGAACCTGATTGTCTCAATTAGGGCTGATACCGGTGAAGAAATGGGTTCAATAGCATACGCGGTTAATTCACCGGAGTCATTTAAATTAGACGTGGCTCTCAAAGATAACAGACTAGAGTCTTCTCCCCCCATGCCCATGGGTCAACCTCCGCATGAATTATTGCTTCCTATAGCCCCGTAGAGCTAAAGAAAGGTGATATAATAGCATTGTCCAACAATGTGTTGTGACAAGTCTATTTTATCACCTTTCTATGAGGGCTTTATTGTGTCAGAACCCATGCGCGATGCTTTACACCTGATTCCTTACGGTTTTTATGCGATTACCACCCGCAACGGGGCTGACCGCAATGTGATGGTCGCCAATTGGCTGACCCAAGTCTCATTTGAGCCGCGCCTGATGGCGTTCGGCCTACAAACCGATTCGTATTCGTTCGGAATCGTCAAAAGTACGCTGGTTTTCGGCGTGAATATCTTCCGCAAAACTGACGCAGACGTGATTCGGCAATTCACCAAGAGTCGCGCCAAGCACCCTGAAAAAATCGAGGCGATGCACTATACCGACGGGGCAGAAACCGGCGTCCCGATGTTAAATGAGGCAGCCGCGACCCTCGAATGTCGCGTACAGCAAATCGTTGATGTTCATGGCGACCACGCCATTGTGGTTGCGGAGGTTGTCGGGGCAAAGGTCGCCCGCATGAGCAAGATTGAGGACGTCCTCACCCTCGCCGATTTCGGCTGGAGCTACGGCGGGTAGACAGTAGAAAGATGGTGTGCCGCGCCCTGCGGTAATCATGATTCCACGTCCCTGTCATCCTTAATTTTTCGTAAAGAGGGCGACCCATGAGAGTCGCCCCTACGGATTCAATGTATAACATGGATTCAATACATGATATTGATCAACGTATGGCATAAATCAATATATGACATTGATCAATGTATGGCATGAATCAACATAACGTGGGTTATGAATTCAATCCCAAGCGTTTGGCCTCGCTCAAAATGGCCTGAACGCCCGCGCTAACCCCATCCTCGGCGCGGATGCCTTCCCCGATAGATTTTGCCCGCGCCGCCATCTGGGAGTCGCTGGTCAAAACGCGGATAGCATCGGTCAACTTGTCTATGGTGAGGTCAATCCGATTGACGGCTTTCGGCCCGACGCCCAACTCCTTGACTCGCCGCCCCCAATAGGCTTGGTCGCCGAGGTGCGGCACGATAAAAGTCGGCTTACCCCAGCGCAATCCCGCCGCAGTCGTCCCCGCCCCACCGTGATGCGCTAACGCTTTGACCCGTTGGAACAGCCAATCATGCGGCGCTTTATCAATCAGATACATGTGTGACGGCACATCAACCGAGTTTAGTCCACTCCAGCCAGTTATCATCACCGCCTGCTGACCCGCCCGCCCTACTGCATCGGAGACCAGCTTGAACATGCTTTCTGGGTCGCGACTGGTCATACTGCCGAATCCCACGTAAATCGGTTGAGGCTCTTGCGCGAGAAATTTCACCAAAGAGTCGGGCGGCGTCCAATCCTGCGCCTCATCGTGAAACCAGTACCCGACAGTATGCACATGGTCAGGCCAGTCGTCTGGCCTCGGAACGATTTCGATACTGAACCCATTCACAGTGGGGATAGTCTGCGTGGCACGAAGATAACTTCTTGCTGAATGAGGCTTCAAGCCCAACTGTCGGCGCACGGCGTTGACCGATTTCGCCACCAATCCCCAAATCAATCGCTGAGAGATTTTGCCAAACCAGCGATTAAGGAACAGTTTACGCGGCGTGAATGCAACCAGCGACGCCGCGCCCAATGCCGTCGGCCAATACGGTTGGAGTTGGAGGTTGATTTGCGGGATATGATACTGTTCTGCGGCTGTCTGCACAAATGGCAGCGAGACGAATCCACTCAGAACGAGGTGGAAATCAGCGATATGCTTCCCAATCAGATCGAACATCTGCCCGCCGTACCGGTCAAACACCCGACCCATCA
>DAOTTP010000015.1:0-2059 GCA_034437835.1 Anaerolineae bacterium
CCTTATCGCCATAGGTAGTCCGAATCTGCGGCAAGGTTTGGTCGGAAAAACGCCCACAAAACGGGCAATAGAAATCGCTGAATTCCACAATTGTGATAGGAGCATCCTCTGGGCCAAACCACGGGTCATCGCTGATATTGTTGATGAGCGCGGTATTTGAGCCACCACTCCCCGCAACCTTTGACACCTCGTCGGCCACCACCGAGCGCATCATCGCGGCCAATTCTTTGGTATCGACTGAACTGCCGCCCAATAGCAGGCCGCCGACCAACATTCCCGCCGCGAAGAAAAAGACCGCCACCAGCGCGATGATGAGCGCTTGGCGCGAAGGGCCAGCCATTTGCGGGATAGGGGCGGCTGGCGCAAACTGAATTGGCAACTCTAAGGCGATAGGGTCGGCGGTAGGAATAAATTCGCCGGGTTGGACATCATTTTCAGAGAGGGAAGGGGCTGGGTTTTCCACGGCGGCGCATCCTTTATCTATAACATTGGGCGCATATCACATCATTTTTGATGGCTATATGACTCTGATTTTACATGCGATGTGCGCCGCCTTATATACCGACTGGGTTGCTGATTGTTAGAACCCCTATGCAGTTTACGGAAACTTTACATTTGGGCGTGTGGGCGAGAATTTTGCCTTGTTGGATGCCAAAACGGACACGTCAGTGTCGTGTCCCCACAAAAACGGGGAATTGTAGGGACGACATTCTTGCCGTCTGTGTGGAGGATGTGTAAAGGGACGCCAAAAATGGAGTTCCTGCATCTGACAGGATAATGATACACAAGAAATCGGCTTAATTTAGTGTATAGGGCGTAGCACGCTGCCCACCTATAATTGGCTTTGTGGGCATCTATGAATTCTTATGAACCGTAATGACCCCCAATGACTGGGGGTTAAAGTATTTCTCATTTGCGCGTTTTGAGAAGCCGTGTTATGGTTTAGCTAACGTTGGGTGAGCAAAGGAGGTGGTCATAATATGTGTACTACAGCGTATTGGGAGGGGTTGTCCCTTTAGCACCACTTTTTGTAAGGTAGCGCTGTAAGGCGCAACCCGCCCTCTGTGCGTGATGAACGCACGGACAAACAGCCCCGGCCACCGCGCCGGGGCTGTTTGCTTTCAGGGTTTTGGTATACTTTTGTGCTACGTAAAGAATAGTGATGAGTTTTAAGGGATGGGTGATGAGTAACATCATCGCTGATGCTTGTTCTGAACTCATCACTCAGGACTCAGGACTCATCACTTATGTTCATCACAGATGGTTTGAACGACCCCCAGCGTGAGGCGGTCACGGCAGGCGATGGGGCGGTATTGGTTTTGGCTGGCCCCGGCAGTGGCAAAACCCGCGTGCTGACTCACCGTATCGCCTATTTGATTCAGGAGATGGGCGTCTATCCGGCCTCGATGATGGCGGTGACGTTCACCAATAAAGCCGCCGGAGAGATGCGAAATCGCGTCGAAAAACTGCTCGGCGGCAAACTAACCGGCTTGCAAATCGGGACGTTCCATAGCATCTGCGCCCGCATCTTGCGCCGTGAGCATCAGCACACCTCGTATAGCCAGAATTATCTGATTTTTGACACCGACGACCAAACCACCGCCGTGACTCAGGCGTTGGGTGAGTTGAACATTGACCCCAAAAAATTCCCGCCGCGCCAAATTTTGAACCGGATTTCGGCGGCCAAAAATGAACTCATCCGCCCGCAAGAATATCCCGCGACGGATTACGCTGGTGAGGTCGTCAAGCGGGCGTATGAGCGCTATCAGGCCATCATGGTCGATAACGACGCGATGGATTTCGATGACCTATTGATGATTACCGCCAATCTGATGACCAACGCGACGGAAGTCCGTGACAAGTATCAGCGCATGATGGAGTGGGTGTTGGTCGATGAATTTCAGGACACCAACACCGCGCAATATCAACTGGTTAAGGCGCTCACCGCGCCGCAGAATAATATTTTCGCCGTCGGCGATGAAGACCAAGGGATTTACGCTTTTCGTGGCGCGGATTGGCGCAACGTCCAGCAGTTCCGGCGCGATTATCCGGCTGCACA
>DAOTTP010000016.1:0-4632 GCA_034437835.1 Anaerolineae bacterium
ACGCCGGGGATTGATGTCGCCCAGTTTTTGAACTGGACTCCGACCACCCGCTTTTTGGAAGCAAAACTGGCTTTGCTGGACGCCGATAAGCTCTTGCTCTTGCCCGCCCGTTTGACGCGGCGCAAGAATATCGGTCTGGCGCTACACGTCATCGCTGAACTGAGGCGGGTGAGCGGGGAGGATTCTCGCCTAATTGTGACCGGCCCGCCGGGGCCGCATAACCCGGCCAATCCCGGTTATTTGGGGGAACTGTTGGGACTTAGGAAGGCGCTCGGATTGGAAAACGCCGCCCATTTCCTGTATGACTTGACCGAGCCGCCGCTGATCCCCGATGACCCCACCATGTCAAATCTCTATCAATTGGCCGATGGGTTGTTCTTCCCTAGCCTACAAGAAGGATTCGGCATCCCGATCCTTGAGGCCGGAATCGTCGGGTTGCCGGTTTTCTGCTCTGACTTGCCGCCCTTCCGTGAGAGTGGGCATGAGGATGTGGTCTTTTTTGACCCTGAACACGATCAGCCGGAACGAATCGCGGCGTTGATTTACGCCTATTTTTCGGACAATCCCCGTCAACGCCTAAAGGGTCGGGTACGTCACCACTACCGTTGGGATGTCATCATTCGCCAACAACTTGTCCCGCTTTTTGAGGAAAACGAATGACCGATGATGTGATGTTGGTGTTGAATACTGTGACCGACTTTGACGATTGGATTGCTTTTGCTGCCAATTTATTGCCGACGGGCGGGCAGATTCATGTACGGGGGATGGTCAGTGTTGAGGTCGATAAATCGTTGAGCGAAGGCACATTGGCCGCCCGTGAATGGCGAGATGCTTTCCGTGCCAGCGTCCCATCTCATCCGGCCATTCACGACGATCCGCAAGTCTATGTCGATTATCAGCCGTTTCACCGCGTCCTTGAGGAGCTAAAAAGCCGTCCGATTCATTTGTTGTTGATTGAGTGGGGTGCGTTTAGTAGTGATGTCGGCGGGGTGTCGTTTGAACAGGCGCTGAGTCTTTCCCCGTGCGATGTCGCGCTCGTCCTCGGCGTGCCTGCCCTCAGCGAGTCGCACCCTGTCTTATTATCGTTGCGTGGCGGCCCAAATCTTTCACTTGGCACGCGCATCGCCACCACGATTGCCGGTAAAGGGGCAGTGACGTTGTTCCACGCGGTTGAACAAGGCAGAAATGCGCCAGATTTGGAGGCAGTTATGCGTGCTGTGCCACAGATTCAACGCTCTGTCACCGCTGTGTCTGACATTGTGGAGGGGATTGTCCACGAGGCCGAGTCGCATGACATCCTTGTGATGGGCGCACGCCTGAGCCAAGTCCGTCCGGGTGGGTCTTTGCGCCCCAATGTGTTGTACTCGGTATTTGAACGAGTCCAGAAACCGATGGTGGTGGTGCGGGCGGCGCGGCAAGAAACCATCGACTTCCACGCGCCGCGTTTTTTCTTCAAATCGGATGATTCGATTTCGACGCGGGTAGATCGCTGGTTTGCTGAAAACACCTTCCATAGCAGTGAATTTGATAATCTGCGGATGCTGATGGATCTCAAAGAGAAACAGGGCGTGACCATCAGCGTTGCGTTACCGGCCTTAAATGAGGAAAAGACCGTAGAGCATGTCATCCAGACCATCAAGACGGCCTTGATGGATGACATCCCCCTGATTGACGAGATTGTACTAATCGACAGTGATTCGACAGACCGCACGGTAGAAATCGCGCAAGCGTGCGGCATCCCGACCTATATCCACCAGCACATCTTGACCGATGAGGTCGGGACGTATACGGGCAAAGGCGAGGCGCTATGGAAAAGCCTGTATGTCACACGCGGGGATATTGTCGCGTGGGTCGATACCGACATAACCAATATCCATCCGCGCTTCATTTACGGATTATTGGGGCCGTTGCTCAAATATCCGCGACTGCAATATGTCAAAGGCTTTTACGAACGTCCCATCGAAATCGCTGGGAATTTGCACGCCTATGGCGGCGGGCGCGTGACGGAGCTGGTCGCCCGCCCGTTGCTGAATCTGTTTTACCCAGAGTTGTCCGGCATCATCCAACCGCTATCGGGAGAGTATGCGGGGCGGCGGCAGGCGTTGGAACAAATCCCGTTTTTCAGCGGGTATGGGGTCGAGACTGGGATGCTGATTGATATCCTCAGCCGATTTGGGCTGGACAGTATCGCCCAGTGTGACCTTGAGGTGCGGGTTCATCATAATCAACCGCTAACGAATCTGAGCAAGATGTCGTTTGTGATTTTGCAGGTGTTCTTGGCGCGGCTAGAAAGTCGCTATGGGGCAGATTTGTTGAGTCATGCCAATCGCAGTATGAAACTGGTCGTACAAGAGGCCGAACGATTTGCGCTCGACATCGCAGAAATTAGCGATTATGAGCGACCACCGATGATGACAGTAGCGAGTTATCCCCAAAACGCTAGATAGTTCATACCATCTGCCGTCATTCCTCCAAAAACTGAGCGCAAGATCGCTTAAATCACAATACGCCGCCTGAAGAAATAAGGTTACAATTACATTAATCCTTTTCCTTTTTAGGAGGCATGTTGTGAAACGATTTCTAGTGATGTTGACCTTGCTGTTGATGGTTATCCCATCTGTTGCTCAGGATAAGACTCAAAACAAAGATAACTTGATTGACCTCGGCGGTGGCTACCAACTCGCGCTGCCGCGCACTTGGACGACCCCCACGCCGAACATTGAAATCACCTACCCGGTGGATGATAAATTCGACTCCGTGGTTTTGGTCGATGTCTTGTTTGCCACTCAAGCGGTTATCATCTCACCGGCTGCGTTGGCGGATGTGTTTGACGGGCAAGAAAAACTTTCGTTTGAGGATGCCTATATTTTGGCGATGGCCGAAATTTACGATTTTGAGGTATCTTCCCCCGACCTCGAACCAGCGGGTTTAGAGAACTACGAGGGCATGGTGTTGAAGTACACCAACTCCAATGATGATGGGACGGTCATTTTCGGCGGGACATACATCATTGAAGTTGACGACTCCGGCAGTTACTTGGTGGCCGATGTGTACTCCGATGGCGATGACTTCTTGGATGAGAACGAGCGCGTTGTTGAATTGCTTGATGCCGTTATCGCCCCAGAATCAACCGCGACAGACAGTGGGGATTCACAAGCACAAGGCGAGCCGTGTTTTGTGTCAACTGAGACGGCGCGTACCGCTACTGTGCGCGTCGGGCCGGGGACGAACCGCACCGCGCTGTTATTCTTGCCCGTCGGGGATGAGTTCTCAGTCACAGGGCGATTGGTCACAGATGATGAGACGGTTTGGTATCAACTCGATAAGACCGAGGTAGACCCCACCACCAGCGCCGCAGAACTTTGGGTCGCGCAGGCTGACGTGGATGAGGCAGGGGATTGTGCTTTGGTCGGTGAGACTAGCGCCCCGCCCATCCGCCCAATCATCCCCAGCGCTCCGCCAGCGGGTAGCACCGATGGCAGCGGCGCTACCGTTCCCGCTGGTGGGACAATCCCGCAAAGCGGCACATGGACTCTGGTGCTGGCCGAAAGAGGATTGGTGTCTTGCCTCGGCACGAATACGGTGGAATTTGAAACCGATCAGATTTTTATCAGTCGCGTCTTCACCGATAACTTGAGCGTGGCGGGCGGCGGCGCGAGTTTTACATTCTTAGAGTTCACGTTCGTCAAGACCGCGCAGGGCGCATATTCTGGCGCAATCGCACTCGATAGCAACGGCGCGAGTTATGGCGTGAAGTTCTATGTCCAAAATACCGGCTTCATGAGTGGCGAAACCGTGTTTAATGAGAATGTGCAAGGGTTGGCGTGCAGCTTCACCATCCCCCTCACCGCCAGCCGTGGGTAAGTAAGCGACGAGCAGTAAGTGAGTGAAAAAAAGCCGCCGGAATCTTTTCTGGCGGCTTTTTGATTCACCCGCGTGAGAAATTTGGGGGACCTGACTTTGAGTCTGCTCTAAGATGTAGTCTAATTAGAGGTTGGATGAACGAGTTAAGGAGATATTTGAGATGACGAGCAAAGCACACATGCGGACATTAGGGCGGTCTGGGATTGAAGTCAGCCCGATGGGGTTGGGTTGCTGGGCGATTGGCGGCGTGTTCTGGTCGGGTGAGACTCCGCTGGGGTGGGGTAAAGTCGATGATGAAGAATCGATCCGCGCCATCCATACCGGCTTAGAGATGGGCATTACCTTCATCGACACCGCCGATGTCTATGGCGCGGGTCATTCTGAGCGCGTATTGGCGCGTGCGCTGAAAGGCAAGCGCGAGTCGGTGGTGATCGCGACCAAATTCTCGAACACGTTTGACGAAATCACCAAGCAGACCGGCGAGTCGAACGTGTCGCCCGACTATATTCGCCAAGCGTGCGAGGCTTCGTTAGGCCGTTTGGACACCGATTATATCGACCTGTACCAGCTTCATCAGAACGGTTTCCCCGCCGACCAAGCCGGTGACATCCGCGCCACATTAGAGGAATTGGTGGCGGCGGGCAAAATCCGCGCTTACGGGTGGAGTACCGATACCGTCGAGAGTGCGCGTTTCTTCGCGGAAGGCGAACATTGTGCCGCTATTCAGAGCCAAATCAACGTCCTCGATGACGCGCCAGAGATGTTGGC
>DAOTTP010000017.1:0-13469 GCA_034437835.1 Anaerolineae bacterium
TTTTTTTCCGACTCATGAACCAAGCAACCCACTTTAGTGGGTTTTGCAGTGCATTAGACGGGGGTTTTAACCCTCGGCGGCGGATTCACGATATATCCAATCATTTCACATTAGCCGTATGTTATAACAACGGCGGGCAGTATGTGGACAGCTTTCGCCGCAAACTTCTAACTGACAACTTCCAACTGGCAACTTCTAACGGGCAATTTCTAACTCACTACTGCAAACTGACGGCTCTAAGAGTAGACTCCAAACAGGTTTCGGCACGCGAAGGGTGGTCTTGTGGACGATGTTCAACGGATTGGCGTATTGGCACACCCGCTGCGCCCGCAAAGTTTTCCAGTCGCTCAAGAAATCGCCGCCAGCCTCGAAAAACGCGGGGCGAAGGCCGTCGTCGCCACCGAATGGACGGAAGCTGGCGTACAATCAATGTTAGGCGCAGTAGACCTCGCGGTTGCCATCGGCGGCGACGGGGCGATGCTGCGCGCAGCGCGGGCATGCGCGCCCTTCAAAGTCCCGGTCTTAGGCGTCAATATGGGGCAATTGGGTTTCCTGACCGAAGTCCGCGCCCCTGACCGCTGGCCGGAATACGAAACGCGGCTGCTGGGGCATGATTTTTGGATTGAACAGCGCATGATGCTGACGGTGAGCGTGGTGCGCGGCGGCCAAGTCTTGCAATTGGCGGACGCGCTCAACGATGTGGTCGTCAGCGGGGAAGTGGTTGGGCGGATGATTCAGTTGGAGACCTATATCGACGACCACTGGACGACCACCTATTACGCCGATGCGCTGGTGATTGCTACCGCTACTGGCTCAACCGCCTATGCGCTGGCGTGTGGTGGCCCAATTTTGCCGCCACAATTGAAAAATATCTTGGTCGTCCCCGCTGCGCCACACCTCAGCATGGACAGGCCGTTGGTCTTGAGCGAGGGCGCGACGGTAGAGGTCTTGCCGTCATCTGCCAACCGCACGGCCATCACCATCACGGCGGACGGCGCATCGGTGGCCGATTTACAGCCGGGAGACCGCGTGCGCGTACAGGCCAGCCAGCACAGCAGCCAGTTTGTGCGGATGCGCGAACGCAATTACTTTTATCGTTCGCTATTAGACCGTTTTGAACCGCGTGTCCAGCGCGGGCGGGACGAAACCTAAACGTTAGACATTTACAGTGGGAAGTTGGCAGTAAAATCGCATCTATATCTGACATAAAATCAACGTTTGGATGTAACACTGATGACTACTAACTGCCAACTTCAAACTTGGAGGTAAAAACATGACCGATGCGACAGACTATACGGAAGAATTGACCTATTGCGCTGTCCACCCTGACCGCGAGACTGGCCTACGCTGCAATAAATGTGAACGCTATATGTGCGTGCAATGCGCCGTCCAGACCTCTGTCGGCTACCGTTGTCGCGAGTGCGTCCGTCAGGTCGATGATAAATTCTTCACCGGGACGAACAACGACAACCTCATCGTCGGCGCGATTAGCGCGATAGGGACGGGCGTGGTCAGTTTCATCGGCGTACAATCTTTCATTGCCTATCAGATTTTGGCCGCATTTTTTATCGCGCTCGTACTGGGTG
Organism: Anaerolineae bacterium; assembly: GCA_034437835.1. GTDB lineage: Bacteria > Chloroflexota > Anaerolineae > Aggregatilineales > Phototrophicaceae > Flexicrinis. The sequence continues at coordinate 1,587 of DAOTTP010000017.1, forward strand.
GGGTGTTGGCCGAATTTGGATTGCGGGCGGTACAACGTCGGCGCGGGCGCTATTCCCCCATCGTGGCGGGCGTCTCATCGGCTGTCGGGGGATTGCTTGGCGCGATGCTGGCTGGCTTTCAACTCCAGTTCCTGATACAAGGCGGGGGCTACGGCGTCCCTATCATGATTGGGCTTATCGCCTTTTTGATTTATCGACGTTTTCAATATAAGTAACGGCAGGGCGTGCAATGCTCGAAGAACTGCGAATCCAAAATTTTGCCATCATCGACCAGCTAGAACTGGGATTCGCGCCGGGGTTAAACGTCATCACAGGCGAAACGGGCGCGGGCAAGTCAATCATCATTGACGCGGTAGAACTGTTGCTGGGCGGACGCGCCGACCCGGGTTTTGTGCGCGGCGGGGCGGAAAAATCGGCCATTGAGGGGATTTTTGCCCTGAAAGGCTTCAGCCGTGGCCTCGTATTGCCCATCCTCAAACGCGAGGAACTTCTATCCGATGGCGGCGAGGATTATGTCTCGCTGTACCGCGAAGTCCGCAGCACCGGGCGCAGCGTGGCGCGGGTCAACGGCGTCACGGTCACGCTGGATGTATTGCGCGAAGTCGGGGCGGCGCTGGTCGATATCCACGGCCAGAGCGAACACCTCTCGCTGCTCAACAGCCGATTCCACCTCGATTTGATTGACCGCTACGCCGAGTTGATGGGCGTGCGCGAGGCGATGTCCAAAGTCGTGGCCGACCTGACCGAAATTCGCCGCGAGATGCACACCCTCCAATCCGATAAAGATGCGTTGGAGCGCCGCGCCGACCTGCTGCGCCACGACATCAGCGAAATTGACGCGGCAGAGATTGAGCTAACCGAGGAGGACGACCTTAAGGCCGAGCGACTCCGTTTGTCTAACTCCGAACATCTGGCGACCTACGCAGCGCAAGCCGTTACGCTTCTCAGCGCAGAAGGCGCGGACTTGCCGGCTGTTGACCGCTTACAGCAAATCTCCCAAGCGCTCTCAAAATTGGCCGCGATTGACTCCTCACTGGCCGATTGGGCAGAAATCGCTGAGGCGATGGCGGTTCAGGCGCAAGATATGGCGCTTGATTTGGCTGATTACGCCGAGGCGGTGGAATATAACCCCAACCGCCTGAATCACATCGAGGAGCGCCTAGAGTTATTCGGCAAACTCAAGCGACGCTATGGCGGCACATTGCAGGCCGTCCTCGCCTACGCAGACAAGGCGCGGGATGAACTGGACAGCCTCGAAAATAGCGATGAGCGACTCGAAACCCTCCGCAAACAAGAACACGCCTTGCTCGTCCGTGTCGGTGAATTGGGGGCGAAAATCAGCAATCACCGCCAGATCGCCTCTAAGCGTTTGAGTAAAGCGGTCATGCGCGAGTTGGCAGATTTGCGGATGGAACGCGCCCAATTCGACGTCGGAATCACCCAAACCGAAGAACCGCACGGCTGTTACATCGGAGACCGGCGGCTGGCGTTCGATTCTACCGGCATCGACACGGTGGAGATGTTGCTGGCGGCCAACCCCGGCGAGCCGTTGCGCCCGCTGGCGAAAGTCGCCTCTGGCGGTGAGGCGGCGCGTATCATGTTGGCGCTCAAGCGCGTCTTGACCGCCGCCGACCACACCCCGACCCTCATCTTTGACGAAGTAGACCAAGGAATCGGCGGGCGAATCGGGACGGTGGTCGGGGAAAAACTCTGGACTCTGACGCACGGGCATCAGGTTTTGGTCGTGACGCATCTCCCGCAATTGGCGGGCTTTGCGGACAAGCATTATCACGTCAAAAAGGTGGCGTCTGGGGATCGCACCACGACTCAAGTCACGGCGCTGGATGATGAGAACGCCCGCATCACCGAACTGGCCGAGATGCTCGGCTCGGTGGGCGAAAGCGGCAGACAATCCGCCCGCGACCTGCTCTCAGAGGCGCGTGCGCGTAAACTTCAGGTCACTGAGGGGTAAAATGGATTTCCTGAAAGATACTACTTTTGACGGCGCGGTCTTCAAAAGCCTTCAGCACCCGAAAGTTAAAATCGAGTCCAAAGCGTTTTTTGAAGTCGATTTCGTGAAATGTGCTTTTCAAGAGGCCGCGTTCATCAACTGCCGATTCGTCAATTGCACCTTCAAAAAATGCGCGCTCAATATGCTCAATGTGATGCACTCACAATTCTCAAATGTCGTGTTTGAGGAATGTCAGGCGGTTGGGATTGATTGGACAAAAGCGAAATGGGATAAAGGCGCGTATCTGAGGGCGATTCACTTCATAGACTCCACCCTAAATTATTCTTCACTATTCGGCCTCAAACTCCACGCCCTAAAGATGATTGGATGCGTCGCTCGTGAGGTCGATTTTGGCGGCGCAGACCTGACCGAAGGCGTATTTACGGGGACGGATTTCGCGGGCAGCATCTTCACGAAAACCAACCTGACCGAAGCCGATTTCGTCGGGGCGCTGAGTTACAACATCCCCCCCGCAAGACAACATCATTAAAAAGGCCAAGTTTTCGCTCCCAGAGGCGATTTCGCTCTTACACAGCCTCGGCATCACGCTGGTTGATTCCGACGGCTCGACCTCATAATCTATTCTTTGCCTGATGCGAACAACGCCCCCAGCACGATTTCCGCGCCTAATACGGGAGACGTGAACGACTCACCGTCACCATACCCGCCCAAGCGAACATATTTACCGTCGGTCAACGTCCAGACTTCCATATATTGCGCGTCTGGGTCAGCCAGCCAATATTCGTGGACGCCGTGGCGCTCATACAGTTCAAATTTGGTCACGCGGTCACGCCGCTCTGAGGATGCTGAGATGATTTCAACCGCGAGTTCCGGCGCACCGATAAGGATGCGGCCTTTGCGTGTACAGTTGCCTTCCGGCGAAAACCACAACACATCTGGCTGCACCGTATTATGCGCATCAAGCTGCACATCGGCGGGAGCCATGACAACCATCCCGTGCTTCATTATTTGACGAATCAGGCTATATAAGCTTCCAGCAATCAACTGGTGTCCAATATCGGGTGCGGGACTCATCTCTAGTTCTCCATCTAATAAGTCCATCCGGTCAAGCGTCTCCGGCAAGGCGAGAAATTCTGCGCTCGTCATTTTGGGCTTTGTTTGAGGATACTGTACGCTGGGCGCAACCATCGGATAAGACCTCCGCAGCAGATTTTTTTCTGATAAGGATAGTATAACATGCAAGGCGGATAGGTCGGTGGTGTGTCCCTACAAACCACACGATATGGGCGCACAGACGGGTGCGCCCAACCGAAATCAGCTATGGAGAGGGTGTTTTTATTTCGGACGCGAAGAATTATTCGCCTAGCGTCAGGGTGGCGCGTAGCACATACGACCCGCTGGCGCTGATTGTGGTGCTGGCGGTGGCAAACCGAATCAGTTTCGAGAGGCGGTCTAGCCCGCGCATTATCATCACCACCTCGTCCTCAGATTGGATGGTTTGAGCGCGGGCGGCGGTTTGGCGGCCAAAATTGAACTCTTGCTCAATCCCATCAAACACGCTACCACCGACTGATGCCCTCATCAGCCCAACCGCACTGAGCGCCCCAGCCGAAGTCAGCGTCGCGCCGTCGCTATACCAAACCGAGGTCGCGCCCGGCAGCACATACGCGGTGCTTTCGGCATAGAGCGGGTTGGTGGCGAGGCCGCCGCTATTGTTCACGATGGACTCAACGGCTGCGAATGTGCCGAACACAAATACGTCGTCATTCGCGCCAAAACCGAGGGCAAGGTTCAACGTTTGGCCGTTGTTCCCTGTCGGGACATTGATTTCGATGCGGGTCAGGTCTGTACCATTGACGGTTTGGACTGAAAGCGCCACGCCCGGCTGACTGCCGATAATGCTCCCCAATAGGCTGGCGATTTTATCCGAGAATTTCTTGGCGAGCGTCGCGTCGGTGGCTTGAATCACCATACCAAAATCGAGCGCCCCTGCGAGGGCTTCGGGATTCTGATTTAGGATGGCTTGCAATAGCACGGGCATGTCTGCACGAGCGAACAGCGCATAATCCCCTTGCGTCCAAGCCAACAGGTCATCAAGGCTGAGGTCTATCGAGGCCAAACCTTGCTCAATTTCGGCGCGGGCGTTGGGGTTGTCTCCCCCCTCTGCTATCGTGATGATGCTGTTGAGCAATGCGCTGAGATTGGTCGCGTGAACCACGGCGGTGCTGTTGGCCGGGACATGGCGCAAGAAGGCTGGGTCAATCGCCTGTGACGGTTGGGCGGGCGTGGTCGGGACGGCCACAGCGTCTAAGGTCAGGGTTTTGTCGTTCAGAATCGTCCCAGCAATTAGGATGTCGCCCGTAAATACGTCTTGGCTACCGCTGTTCTGGTTGATCACATCTTTGCTGAGATACGCCACAAGGTTGTAACCATCAGCGGGCAAATCGGCTACCGCATTGGCAAAAGCGGACGCATCCGACAATTTGGGGTAATCGCCACTGCCGATCAGGTTTGCATCGGCTGTGGTGACGATGAGCATGTCATCCGACAACAGGAAATGAGTCTCCTGATTGTCTTTCGCTTCATAAATGATGAATGGGCCGGCTGTGCCGACGCCTTGAATCACTCCACCGGCCATGCTGATGATGTCCAGCACGCCATCTTTGTCCGCGATGGGCAGATAGACGGTGAACGTCTCAACGTCATTACTATCGCGAGTGGTGCTGATGGCAAGCGTATCGCCCATCAACGCCAAGACCTGATCGACTTGTTCAGGGGTGACATTGCTCTCAATCTGAGTCCCAATCAAGTCTTGTAGGCGCGGGATGCTCTCAACTGGCAGGCCAATCTCTTGTGCGGCGTTAGTGACCAGCGCCACCAGTCCGTTGAGAGTAGTGAGATAGGCATCATCAATTCGGATGCTCATATAGACCTCGGCGTCAGCTGGGGTCAGGGCTGCCAGCGCGAATACATCTGGCTGGGGGGCTTGGGCGGACAGCGGTGTGAGACTGAAGACGGCCAACAGCGCCATCACGAGGAAAAGGGCTAGTTTACGCATGATACGGCTCCTGAACGATACGAGAGGCTTGTATTGGATTATAGTACAATCACGGTCATGCCGATTTACAAACGACCATCTATTTCTTGTACGATACTTTCATCAAAATTGTTGCAAAAGAATTCAGCCAAAAAACCAACGATTAAGCGTTGAAACCCAAACCGCGTTACAATCGTTTTGTGAAAACACGCACAGGAGGTGACGCGATGGCTTGGGATGTTGTGACGTTGGGGGAGGCGCTTATCCGCCTGACGCCGCCGACCATGCGCCGCTTGGATGACGCCGCCTCATTTGAGGTCGATGTCAGCGGTAGCGAGGCCAATACTGCCGTCGGGTTGGCGCGGCTGGGCAAGTCGGTATTGTGGTTGTCACGCTTGACCGATAACCCGCTGGGGCGACATATCACGCGCCGTCTGTCAGGCTTGGGGGTCGATACCCAACAGGTGGTATGGACGGAAAAAGACCGCGTGGGCGTGGTCTATCAAGAAGAAGTCGTGCCGCCGCGCAGCGCCCGCGCCGTATATGACCGTAGCGGTAGCGCGATGAGCCGTATCCGCCCCAACGAATTGCCCGCGCCGACTTTTGCGCCCGATAACGCCCGGATTCTGCACCTGACCGGCATCACGCCCGCCCTGAGCAGCCCCGCCAACAATACCGCCCTGCACGCCCTCAAACGTGCCGTCGAATCCGGCTGGCGCGTATCCTTTGATGTGAATTATCGCCCCCACCTGTGGTCATCGGATGACGCCCGCGCTGGGGTTGAGCCATTCCTACGCGCCGCCGATGTCGCTTTCATCTCGCGCACAGACGCCCGTGCGGTCTATGGCCTCGCAGAATCACTGCCCGCCCAGCGCGTGCTGGACACGGTAGCGGCCTATTATCCACAGGCGATCTGGGTGCTGACGTTGGGCAGTGGCGGCGCCATCGCCCGCGAGCGCGACGGCAAGATTTATAAGCAAGACGCGCTCAAATGCACCGACATCAGCCAGACCGGATGCGGCGGGGCGTTCAGTGCGGGATTTTTGGCCGCCCATCTCGACGGCGCAAGCGCCTCTGACGCGCTGAAATGGGGCTGTGCCGCCGCCGCGCTCAAACGCGCCACCCCTGGCGACCTGACCACGATTGAGAAATCCGATCTCTTGCGCTTGGTTCAGGGCATTAAGTAGTCAGCGCCGCCCGTAGTTCAGACAACGACGGCGCGTAGTTGCCGATATGCCGGACGACGATTCCGCTGGCGGCATTGGCGATTCGCGCCGCGTCTGAGAGTTCTGCCCCGGCGCACAAGGCGAGAGTCACCACCGCAATCGCGGTATCGCCCGCGCCCACGGTATCAAACACATCCTCAACCCTCGGCGCGGGGACATGCCCCGCCCCGCCTTTAGCATCTGCCCACGTCACGCCGTCCGCGCCACGGGTAATCATCATGCCGCGCCGCAGCATAAGACGCTGACACAACTCGTGCGCCGCCGCCGCAAATTCGGTATCGTCGGTCAGCGTCCGCCCCAGATAGGCGGCGGCTTCATCGGCGTTGCACTTCATCAGGTCGAATCCGACATATTTATCGAAATCGCCTTGCGCGTCCGCCGCCAAAATCGCGCCCGGAGAGGCGGCGCACGCACGCATCCCGTCGATGAGGTCAGGGGTCAAGCTGCCGGTGCGGTAATCACTCAGGAGCAGGGCGTCGGCGTAGCGGGCTTTACGCGCCACCGCGTCGATGATGCGATTGGTCGTCCCAGCTGAGAGTGCGCCGCGCCCGATGCTATCCAGTCGCGCCACCTGTTGCGGGAAAGTCGTGCCGATACGCGCCATAATGCGCGTCTTAACCGTCGTCCCGCGTTCTGGGTCAGCGATCAGTCCACCGGATTCGACGCCGTGGGCGGTCAGCGCCGCGCCGAGTCGTTGGGACGGCTCATCTGCCCCGACCACGCCGAACAGTGCGGCTTTCGCGCCGAGCGCGGCGGCATTGACGGCGGGATTGGCTGCGCCGCCGGGGACAGCGCGGCGTTCTTGCACTTCTAATACCGGAATCGGCGCTTCCCGCGAGAGGCGGTCTGCACGTCCGATGATGTATTCGTCAAGGATAGCATCGCCAATCACCAGCACGCGCAGGCGGGCGAATCGAGTCAAAATGTCATGGTCGGTCATGTGAGGTATCCCTTAGCACAGGCGGGTTGGCAAACGAACCCCTATAGGATGTCTGTACATTCTAGCAGTTTTTTCGACCTAGCAACCTTGCGTGTTGAGCCAACTGAGCGCGGCATTCAGCGCCGGGTCGGACGGTGTGGCGTGGCGCGTCCAATCCAAGACAATCGGCTGGTCAGGGATAAGTCCATCTGGATAGGTGCGCCCGTTTCGGTCTGTCAGGTTGGTACGCGCAATCCACATCGAGCCGCCATCATATAAGGTATAGAAGCCCAAAAATGAGAGCATCCCCGCCGTCTGTTCCCCGAAAATCCGCACCGAACGCGAGTCATCCCCCAGCAACATGACCGCCGAAAACTCGCCCATGCTGGCGGTAGCGCGACTGGTCAATACCGCGACGGGCAGGGTCGCATCAATCACGGCTGGCACGTCAGGGCGAAGCCGCCCGTTACCCGTAATCGCCTCTCCGAGGATTTGCGCGTCGGCAGACTCATAGCGCCCGAACCCGACGTACATCCCTTCCGGGCGATAGGCCGTGCCGAACAAGCTATCTCCGACCAGCGGCATCATCGGCAATAATACGGGGAAGGCCACCCCGCCGCTGTTGCGCCGCACATCCAAGACATAACCGCAGGTCGGCGCTTCAGCCACCGCCGCGCTCAGGCGGGCGTGGGCGTCGGTCAGCATATCGTTGTATTCCCGGCTGTCGATTCCCGTCCCATACGTCCCGAACGTCTCCAGATAGACCACGCCCCGCGCCGGACGGTTAATCACTGGCGACAGCAAATCATAATAGCCGCCCGAGTCGATGGTCAAGCTGACCATCTGTCCCAGTCGTCGCGCCGTGACCGCGTAAGGGACGCTCACCCCGTCGTCGAGTCCGTTGTCCAGCCGCGCTTGCAGGTCATACAGGCGGACGCCGTTAATCGACTCGATGCGGTCTCCGATTTGTAAGCCGCCGCGCTCGGCGGAACTGTTGGGGTAAACCAGAAAAACTGTGCCGTCACGGGTATAACGTGCGCCCAGCCCGACCAGCGGCCAGACTCGCCCGCCGCTTCCGGGGCGGAATAACTGGCTGTGACTGTCGCCGCCCTGAGTCCCCATCCGGCGCATGGTGGTTTCGATGCGGTCATAGGCGACTTCCAACGGCGTATTGTCCGCGAGGCCGGTCAGCGCGTCGAGTCGTAAAGTCGCCCAATCGACGCGGGAGGTATACAGGTATTCGGCCTGCAAGAGGTCTAACGCGCCTTCGATGAACTGCGGCGCGGTCAGCGATTCTGGAAAGTGGATGCTGTTTGCGATGGAGTCGAGCTGGTCGGGCGAGCCAATCACCCATACCGCGTCGAAACGCCCTGTCCCGCGTGTAATCGCTTGCGACAACGGGACGCGCACGGCGGCCTCATGGTCTGAGGGCGGGTTTTGCAGCGCGAATTGGACGAACCCCGCCTCGCCCGCGTATGTGATGCGCCCGTCGTTCTCAAGCGCGGGCTGGGGTCGCCAATCCGACGGCAGCCGGACGCTCATCCGCAGTTGATGGATATAGCGCGTGGTGGACGGTGCATCTTGCGCGTGGACGGGCGCGAGTCCGATTAAGAGCAGTAGGAATACGCTAAAATATCGCATCACTCATCACTTCCAACTCATCACTCCGCAAAGGATACCAGATGCGCCCCGACGTTATCCGACGTTTGAACGCCGTGAATCGGGCGTTTTATGAAACCATCGCGGGAGATTTCGATGCGACTCGCCAAACGCCGTGGGCGGGGTGGTTTCCGTTGCTACCCCATCTTAACGGAGTCAAGCGCGTCTTAGATGTCGGGTGCGGCAACGGGCGATTCGGGCTGTTCCTACGGGAGCATATCGGGGAGTCGCCGGTGTATCACGGGGTCGATAACAGCGCGAAATTGTTGGAATACGCCGAATCTGCTCTTTCTCATCCCTCCTCGCTCATCCCTCATCACTTTTTCCTCCACGACATCATCGACTCCCCACTCCCCCCAAATTTGACCGGCTATGACGCGATTGGGCTGTTTGGGGTGCTGCATCACATCCCCGGCTTCGAGACGCGGCTGGCGTTGATGCGCGACCTCGCGGCGCGTCTGAATCCGGGCGGGATTCTGATGGTCGCGGCGTGGCGATTCTTAGATGACCCAGCCTTACGCGCCAGAGTCACGCCGTGGCCGGACGACCTCGCGGGGGAGGTCGAATCCGGTGACGCACTCTTGGATTGGCGGCGCGGACAGAAGGCTCTACGCTATTGTCACCATTGCGACGACGCGGAATTTGACGCGCTGATGGCGGAATCGGGCTTGACGTTGGAATCGCGCTATTTCGCGGATGGGGCGTCGGGTCGGATGAATCTGTATGCGGTGGGGCGGAAAAGCTAAGCGACTAGATGTAGTACAAACAAAACCCCCTCTCCGCGCTGGAGAAGGGGTTTAGGGCGAAACGCTAGGTTTTGCTGTTATATCTCGTTGATGACCGTCATGACCATCGGGCGACGGCGGGTTTCGCTGTAGAACATCTTCGACAACATCTCGTTGAGGATGTCGCTACGGCGACCATTCAGACGCCCATTCGACAGCGTGTCATTGACCACCATCTTGAGTTGGCGCATCAAATCGGGATTATCGGCTTGGAAGGCGAAACCCTTGCTGACGATTTCCGGGTTTCCCTTGAGGCCGCCGTTGCGGTCAACGTTCAGCACGACCACCACGAACCCGTCACGACTGAGGATTTCGCGGTCACGGATGACCGCGTGGCCGATGTCACCGACGCCGCTACCATCCACGAACACATAGCCGCCAGGGATACGGTCAACCTTGCGGATGCCTTTGCCGTCGATTTCAATGACTGTGCCGTTTTCGGCGATGATGACATTCTCCTCCGGGATGCCGGATTCGATGCCCAGATTGGCATGCGCCTTGAGGTGGCGCAATTCGCCGTGGACGGGCATGAAATATTTCGGCTTGACCAGATTCAGCATCAAGCGCATTTCTTCTTGGCTACCGTGACCGCTGACATGGACGGGCAAAATCGGGTCGTAAATCACGTTCGCGCCGCGCCGCATCAGTTGATTGATGGTGCGATAGACCATTTCCTCGTTGCCGGGGATGGGGTGCGAAGACAACACAATCGTATCGCCCGGCTCGACCTCTAATTGACGGTGGCTGCCGTTGGCGATACGCGCCAAGACTGCCGACGGCTCGCCCTGTGCGCCCGTCGCCATAATCACGATTTGCTCGTCGGGGTAATGGTCGATACGCGCCAAATCGACAAACAAGCTGTCTGGGACTTTCAGGATGCCGAGTGTGCGGGCGATACGGGTGTTGTTGGTCATGCTATGACCGGCAATCGCCAGCTTGCGCCCGTACTTGATGGCGGCATTAGCGACTTGCTGGATGCGCGAAATCAACGAGGCAAATGTGCCGACGATGATGCGGCCTTTGGCCTCGCGGAATACTTGGTCGAACGCGCCGTCGATAATCGCTTCTGAGGGCGTCCAGCCGGGGCGGTCTGCATTGGTGCTGTCAGACATCAACAGCAATGCGCCGTCCTTCTGGAAACCAGCGAGGCGGGCGTAGTCCGCCGGTTGACCGTCTACCGGGGTGTGGTCGAACTTGAAGTCACCGGTGTGGACGATTGGCCCCCACGGGGTATGGATTCCGAAGCCGACGCATTGCGGGATGCTGTGGTTGACGTGGAAACTATCGACCACGAACGGCCCGACTTTGATTTGGTCGCCTGCGTTGAATACATTGATTTGTGTGTGTTGGGTCAGGCGGCCTTCGCGCAGCTTGTTCTCCAACAGGCCAGCCGTCAGCGGCGTGGCGTAGATAGGCGTGCCTTGAAAGGCGTCGATGACGTGTGTCACCGCGCCAGTGTGGTCTTCATGACCGTGAGTATAGAGGATGGCGTGGAGCTTGAGGTCACGCTTCTCACGGACGCGCTGAACCAAATAGTTGAAGTCGGGGATGATGTAATCCACGCCCAGCATATCATTGGCGGGGAACATCAGGCCGGTGTCGATGATGATGGCGTCGTTGCCCATCTCGAACACGGTCATATTTTTGCCGATTTCGCCCATGCCGCCGAGCGGGATAATCCGCATCTTGGGGCCTTTGTTGTCGGCTTGGGTCTTGGCGGCGGGTTTCTGGCCGCTACGCTGTCCGCCCCGTTGACCAGACCGTTGTCCGCCAGTGGTCTTGGGGGTTTTAGGGGTGTTATCCCCCTGTGAGATGTTGTTGAATGAGTCTTTTTCTGACATACGAAACTTCAGCCCTGCGCGTGAATCGCGGCGGGCTTATCGTCCTTTCTTCTTGCAATGCCGATAGTTTGTTACGTGTTCGCATCAAAACGTCCGGGGCTTTGCCCGCTTAGACGTGAGTGGATAGAGTTGGGTGAGGGCGCGCAGTGGCGCACATCAAGTTCTTGAAAGTATACCACATTTTACAATTAACAATTGATGCGTGTTCTATAGGAAAAAGATGAAGGGAGAGCATAATTTTACATGGTCTGAACAGGAGCTAACTTGAAATACAATCCTCATATATTCATTACGTTCGTAAAAATCGAACATATATTATAAAATGGTAACTACTCAGCCCCTATTTGAGGGGAAAACAGGATTTTGACCGGTACTCAGCCCAATCATCTGAGGGGAGAACTTCCCCACGAATCAGCCAATTTGACGCTCTACATCATCAAATTG
>DAOTTP010000018.1:0-5365 GCA_034437835.1 Anaerolineae bacterium
CGCGCTTACGGGTGGAGTACCGATACCGTCGAGAGTGCGCGTTTCTTCGCGGAAGGCGAACATTGTGCCGCTATTCAGAGCCAAATCAACGTCCTCGATGACGCGCCAGAGATGTTGGCGCTATGTGAGGCGCACAATCTCGCCAGTATCAATCGCGGGCCGCTGGCGATGGGGCTGCTGACCGGCAAATATACCGTCGGCACAACGCTCGGTGTTGATGATGTACGCGGCCAAAACAGCCCAGATTGGATGCGCTATTTCAAGGACGGCCATCCGAACCCAGATTTCCTGATTCAACTGCAAGCCATCCGCGAGATTTTGACCAGTGGCGGGCGTAGCCTCGCACAAGGTGCGCTGGCATGGCTGTGGGCGCGTAGCGACAAGACTCTGCCGATTCCGGGTTTCCGCACGGTGGCACAAGTGACGGATAACGCGGGCGCGATGCAATTCGGCGCGTTGCACGCCGACCAAATGCGCGAGATTGACGTTTTGCTAGGGCGGTAAAACAGCCTTATGGTTTGAACCATAGCTAACCCAGAGGATGCCGAAAAGCGGTGTCCTCTGGGTTTTTTATTGATTTTCGTTTTTGGCCCATATTCAAATCGAGTGGTGTAGGGACGGTATTCTTGCCGTCCGTTTTCATAACAGGTGGTGGACGCCCAGAAGGGCGTCCCTACATTGGTGGTCATTTTACATAGTCTGAACATGAGCCTCGTTTTTTTAACCGGACTTCAATTTGGGGTCGTTAAATAATGTTAACTATACTTGACATCGTGATTGTATAAAGATACTATATGTAAAGTATATTTTACTATTTGTCTGCTTTAACAGACATTAGGGAGACGTAATGTCTTATCAAGAAAAACGTAATCTCGTCAATCTCATCAGCGCCGTGCTGATTACAACGGTGTATTCGGTGTTGATGAGTCAGCGCTATCCGCAATCAGACCCCTATTCGCGTGAAGTTTTTCAGTTCTGGGGGGCTTTTTTCCTGATTCTTATCCCTGTTTCAATCATCGCTCGCATCGTGATTTATATCATCTTTCACATCCTCAATTACATTGCCACGAGGGAAGAAGACGCGCCCATCACGGATGAACGCGACGACCTGATTGAGCTACGAGCCGGACGGTTTTCGCGCTATGTGTTCTGGATAGGGGTGATGTTGGCGATGGGGTCACTGGTGATGGAGCTATCACCGGCCACCATGTTTATCATCCTGATTTGCACGGGTGTCGTCTCGGAAATCGTAAGCGAGGTGTCACAGATTTATTTCTATCGGCGGGGATTTTAACGTGGCAAAACTGCTTATCAGCAATAACATCCGGCGCTTGCGTTTTAATCACGGCGAAATCACTCAACAGCAGTTGGCTGATAGGGTAGAAGTCTCTCGCCAAACCATCATCGCCATCGAAAAAGGTAATTATGCGCCGTCCCTTGAACTGGCGTTTCGCCTTGCCCTTGTCTTTGAGGTGTCGTTAGAAGCGGTCTTTTTTGTCGAAAAAAGCACGCCTTAAAGCCAAGTTTTCACCGATAAACCATCATCCATAAGGAGTCTCAGATGAAAGCAGTAGTTTATACCCAATATGGTTCACCTGATGTGTTACGCTTGCAAGAAATTGTTAAGCCAACACCCAAAGCTAACGAAGTTCTGATTCGCGTCCGTGCAACAACGGTCACGATTGGCGACACCATCATGCGGAGTTTTAATCTTCCCGTTCCGGGCTGGCAGAAGGTCATGGCGAGGTTGTTCTTGGGGGTTTTCAGACCCAAGCGCCCCGTACTTGGGATGGAATTGGCGGGGGACATCGAAGCAGTTGGGGAACATGTAACCCGCTTTAAGGTCGGTGACGCGGTTCTGGCCTCTACATTTGGGGTGAATTTTGGCGGTCATGCCGAGTATAAGTGTTTTCCGGAAACGGGGATGTTAATCCTGAAGCCAACCAAGCTCTCTTATGAAGAGGCGGCAGCTGTCCCCGGAGCGATGATTACTGCCTTACGTTGTCTGCGCCGAGGTCACATTCAGCGCGGGCAAAAAGTGCTGATTTATGGGGCATCTGGCGCGGTAGGGACGAACGCTGTGCAGCTGGCAAAACAGTATTTTGGTGCGGAAGTCACAGCGGTATGCAGTACCGCCAATCTGGAATGGGTGAAAGCACTTGGGGCGGATTCGGTCATGGATTACACCACACAAGACTTTACCCAGAATAGCGCGATGTATGACGTGATTTTTGACGCGGTAGGCAAGCTATTGCCTGCACACGGTAAAAAAGCGCTGAAACCGAACGGCAGTTACCTTAACGTGCATCGAGATTCTAGTGGTAGCGAAACACTGGATGACCTGTCGCTGATTATCAGCTTGATTGAGGAAGGCAAACTCAAGCCAGTCATTGACCGATGTTACGCGCTGGAAGATATCGTTGAAGCGCACCGCTACGTCGAAACAGGCCGCAAAAAGGGCAATGTGGCTATCACCGTAGCGGATAAAAAGTAACGGATTGAGGGAAAATCATGCAAAATTCGCTGCGCTATTCAATATGCAGCGCGGCGAGTTTTGCCCACGGCGATTCGGGGTCAAAGTCGATGACGAATTGATAGGCGGCTGCAACTTCGGAGTCAGGGAAAAATCCGGCGTCGTCTAGCGCCCACGCATAGTGGTAACGCACCACCGCGCCATAGGTCGGGTCGTCGGCGAATCGGGCGAGGTCGGCGCGGGTGAGTTCTAGGCGTTCTTCCATCGAGATACTATACGTATCGAGATATGCAGGGCGTAACGCCTCCAACTCTGAAACCACTTGCATGTCATGGGGGTAGGTTAGATGTAGAGCAAAATCCCGGACACGCTCAACCATACCACCATAGGCGTAGCGCTCATCAGCGGCGCGGAACAGTTCCGCAATCGCTTGCGTGCCTGATGAGTCTGGCGCGGCGGCAAGCATAGCGGGGGCGTCACAACTGGCTTGTATGAGGTTAGCGGGCGCGGAAGAGGCGGATGAAGCGGGCGCTAATCCATAATCCAAAATACCCCAATACGGGTTGGGTAAAGGGTCGTAACGATAATCATGATTGAAAGTCATGTACATCGCGGCACATAGCGCCAATGTGCTGCGATTGGGTTGATAGGCCTCATAAGCGGCACGCACCAACTCTGGGATGACGGTATCCATCAGGTCGAAGTCGAGAGGCTCATTTTCAAGGTCACGCATGGCCGCGTCTATGATATCGGACGCTGCATCAGTCTGGCCGAGCATCGCATACGCCAGCGCCAATTTGACGCGGGCGTGCAGCACCGTGTCATACTTATATTCTGAGGGCTGATATTCAGGGGCGGTAACAGCGGCGTCTAAAAATTGCTGATAGCCGAGGACGGCATCCGCATAACGCCCTTCCCATGAGGCGATATGCGCGTTTTTCAGCGCACACGTCGGGCTATCATTTTCAAATTTGACTGTTGGTCGCCCATCTTCTATAAAATAGGCCGCAACTGGAGACCACGCATACACCGTCACCCATTCAGAGTTGCAATCCCAGTTGTCATGACGTTGTTGAGTCAGGATGATTTCCGTCGTGCCGTCCGAATCGAGGTCTCTGTACGCAAGGCTGACGCCGCTCGGAAATAAAGCACCGCCACTGCCCGCTGGGGCAGAATAATCAATGTCCGCAATGTCGACTAATTGATTATCCCGCCATTGCAGAACATATAGCGACCCGAAATTCTGATGTCCGCCGCCGACGCCGCCATGCGCCAATATCCATTCGGGTTGACCGTCGCTGGTCATATCTTGGAATATTTGCGGCTGCATAAACCCACTTGGTGAGTCTGAATACCCAAATCCATCGCCATACCACGGTAATGGCGATTTGACCAATTCCAACGCCCCAATCTCGCCAGCAGCAAACAATATTTGCCGATATTGACCCGATTCTGTCGTGACATTTAATATCCATTCCGACGTTCCATCTGTATTGAAATCGAATGGCGCGGCGGTGATGGTCAAATCGCCGATGGTGTGGATGGTGGTGGACAAAAAATCAGGTTGATATTCGGTTAACCATTGGGCGATAAGCGGGTGTGCGATTCGATCGATTTGGGAAAATTCCCATCGCTCGACCCCATTGAAGGTGAAGGCACGGACGCGAGTATTGAAATCGGTGTCGGGCGAGGTGAGTAACGGCTCAAATTCTGCATTGACCGCTTGACTGAGGCGTAAATCATCGCCTTTCATCGGGTTCAGATTGTAGGTGGTCGCCAAGTCGATGAGGACATCCAAAACCTCATCCGGCGGCGCGATTCTCAGGCGCGGGGCGGCCTCATCTGATTGCGCGGCGGCGGGGGAGAGAATCAGCACTAGGGCGATGAGCAGGGCAATCAGAGAACGCATGAAAAATGCCTTTCAGGAATCAAAAAAGGTTTGGCGCACCAAACCTTTACTGTACATCATTCTGATGGTTATTTCCCAAGCGTGCGGAAAACGTCGAGTACCCGCTGGGGAGTCATATCCGCCAGACCATGTTCAAACACCGTATCGGCGTGGCTGACGTTGGCATGACCGATTCCCACGCTCTTGAATCCGCCGCCTTTGGCCGCGTCAACCCCCGCCTCGGCATCTTCAAACACGATGCACTCCGCCGGATTGAGGTCGAGTCGCCCGGCCACCCAGACGAATAAATCCGGCGCGGGCTTGGGGTTGACCACGCTGTTACCGTCGCCTAGCGCGTCGAATAAATCGGTCACGGACAACGAGTCCAGCACATCGCGGGCGTTACGACTGGCGCTGCCGAGTCCAATTTTGATTCCGGCGGCACGGGCTTGTATCAGGAAGTCGTGGACTCCCGGCAGCAAATCATCCGGCGTGATGGTCGTCAACTTGGCGCGATACAGGTCATTTTTGCGCGTCATCCATTCCAGCTTGGTCGCTTCTGGGACATCGCGGCCTTTGAGTAGCCGTTCGAGGCTCTCACGGCGCGAGACCCCGCGCAATTGCTCGTTATCCTCACGGGTGAACGGCAGATTTTCGGCCTCGGCCAGCGCCTTCCATGACTGGAAATGTAATTCGGCGGTATCGGTAATCACACCGTCAAGGTCAAAGATGAAACCGCGTATATCGGTCATGGGCAGTCCTTCTATTCTTATGGAACCGGTATCTTGACAGCTGATTAGGATAACGCGAGATGCGTTGAAAGTCGAATATCTAGCGGTTTGGAGTCAGGCAGCCCCCACAGCACCCTTCGTTTAGTTTTGTGAAAGTTCGCCCTGCGATTCCACGGTCATCTTGGCGGCGGCAATCGTCCCGACAAACCGCCCGTGCTGGTTATACCCCTGCATGACCGAGCGAATCACCTCAATATGACCACTCCCCAATTT
>DAOTTP010000019.1:0-16338 GCA_034437835.1 Anaerolineae bacterium
GACAAATCCCGTTGCCCGTGGTGTCATAACGACCCGCTATATACCCGCTATCACGATGAGGAATGGGGAGTCCCGAATCACGATGACCGCCGCTGGTTCGAGAAAATTGTGTTGGAAGGGATGCAAGCCGGTCTGAGTTGGATCACTGTCCTCCGCAAGCGCGAGGCGTACCGCGCCGCCTTCGACAATTTCGATGTGCAGAAAGTCTCTGAATACGACGACGAAAAAATCGACGCGCTGATGCAAAACGCTGGCCTGATTCGCAACCGGCTCAAGATGCGCTCCGCCGTCAAAAACGCCCACGCCTTTATCAAGGTTCAAGCCGAGTTCGGCAGTTTTGACGCCTACATCTGGCAGTTTGTCGGCGGAAAAACCATCGTGAATCATCCGACCCACTTGAGCGACATCCCCGCCGTGACGCCAGAAGCCGAGGTGATGAGCAAAGACCTTAAAAAGCGCGGATTCACCTTCGTCGGCCCGACCATTTGCTACGCGATGATGCAAGCCTCTGGGATGGTGAACGACCATTTGGTGAGTTGTTGGCGGCGGGCATGAGCGAGGCAGCCGCCCAATCTGCGCTTGCCGTGTGGGGGATTGCGGACGCCGCTCTGACGTTACTCAGCGATGCCAATAATGCGATTTACCGCGTTCAGTCATCGGATGAGGCGTATGTGCTGCGCGTCCACCGTCCCCAGAATAAACCGCGCCGCTGGGTTGAAACCGAACTGCGCCTGTTGACTCATCTGAGTGCCGCCGGTCTGACCGTCCCGCGCCCGCTGATGGATGTGATTGAAGTCGCCTCTGAGGACGGTACAACGCGCCTGTGTAGCCTGTTGAGTTGGTTCGATGGGAAATCCAAGCCCGCGCCGGATTGGTACGCGCTGATTGCGACTCATGCGGGGACGTTATTGGGGCGTATTCAGATGGCGGCGCGGGATTTTGCGCTCATCCCCGGCCTAGATCGCCCGCGACTCGACGCCGAGACGTTGTTCTCGCAATCCACGCAATATGCGCTGGATGAGGAAGGCCAAGCCCTAATCGCGCCCCACGCGGAGATTTTCCAGCGGGTGCAGACTCAATCCGCCGCCGCGTTTGACGGGTTGGAAAAATTAGGACTCGCGCCGCAGGTCATCCACGGTGATTACAGGCCGGACAATCTGCTGTGGAATCGACTGACGCCGTTCCCCGTCGATTTTGACGACTGTGCGTGGGGCAATCCCGCTTATGATATGGCGACGCTGTGGTTATTTTTGCGCCCGAATCCGCGCTATGAGCAATTGAAAGTCTACGCCGCCCGCGCATGGTGCGATTCTGCCGGATATGAGGAGTCGCCCGCGCTGATGGCGCATATCGAGACGTTGGTCACGGCGCGAATCGCGTTATCATGCCGATGGGTGGCGGGCAACCGGACTCATCCGGCGTTGGCAGGTCGTGCGGCAGACATCATCGCAGAACGGCTGCGGGGGTTGTGACCTCACCCTCTGCCCCTCTCCATAAATTTATGGAGAGGGGGCATTTGATTCGGGGCAGAAATTTTTCACCATCATCTATGGCAAGCGGATTTGGATGAGGCTCAGATTATTTCTTCGCCTCGGCGCGGGTTTTTAGACCGGCGGCAAAATCGGCAAATGGCGTGGTCATATCAGGGAGAGATTTCCCAAATAACGGCAGCAGCGGGCCGGTAAATTCCTCGCCCACAGTGAAATCAATGCTCCCGTCAGAGCATGGTTCAAGCGTAAATGTTCGCACGCCCTTGAACAACCCTAGCGGTAATCCACCGACCCAAGTCATCTTCTTCTCCGGCTCAAAAACGGCCACTTTGACAGGAAAGGCACGCGGGCTGAGTTTGGTATAGGCCGTGATGCTTTGACCCGCCGCAATCGTGCCTTCGATGCGGACGACCCACGGATCCCACTGCGGATAGTTGGGGGCGTCGGTCAGGATCGCCCAAATGATTTCTTTGGATGCTTTGATATTGGTTTTCGCGCTAAACTGTTTCACGAGGTATCTCCTTGGGTAAAAACCTTCACTATATGATATGACGGTCAAAACCTATAAAAGGGTTCGGTGAGTGTGGAAATTGGATGAAAATAGGGTGGAATTGCCTATGATTAACCTCGATCAACTTGACCATGAGGCGTTCGGTGGGGTGGTTGAACCTCTCCGGCGGGAACTACAAGCCTATTGTTACCGCATGATGGGGACGACTCAAGACGCCGAGGATATGGTTCAAGAGACATTTCTGCGGGCGTGGCGACGGCGTGAAACTTATAAAGGACGGGCGTCTCTGCGAGCATGGCTCTATAAAATCGCCACGAATATCTGTCTTGATACACTCGATAAACGCCCGAAACGATTCATCCCTACCACCCGTGACTCCCAATCCAGTGAAGGCGGCGCGATCCCGCCTGAAGTCAAAGACGCGATGTGGCTAGAACCGTATCCTGATGACCTATTAGGCGCGTTTGAGGATAACCCGGAGGCGCATTTCGCCTCGCGGGAGAATATCGCGCTGGCGTTCATCGCGGTCTTACACCTGCTGACGCCGCATCAACGCGCTATCTTAATTTTACGCGATGTTCTGGACTGGTCAGCCGAGGAAGTCGCCGCGCAGTTAGAGACATCCGTCTCCGCCGTCAAAAGTGCGCTGCATCGCGCCCGCACCACTCTCGCAGAACAGTCTGCGCCTCAGCCCCCCTCAGACGCCCCCTCCAAACGACAGTTAGGGGACTATGTGCGTGCGTGGGAAACCGCCGATGTCGGCGGCTTATTGTGCCTGCTGACCGATGAGACGGTATTTAGTATGCCGCCCACACCGTCGTGGTATCAGGGATTGAACGCGATTAGCGAGTTGATGTCTAAGCGGATTATGGCCGGTCAAGCGGCGGGGCGCTGGCGCTTGCTACCCGCCCGCGCCAATCGTCAAACTGCTTTCGGTCTATACCGGCTAGATGATTCCGGCGAGACCTATACCGCTTACGGTATCCAGATTCTGACATTTCGGGGCGGGAACGTGACTGACATCATCACGTTCCGGATTCCGACCCTCGTCCCGCGTTTCGGCCTGCCGATGACATTTGAACGGTGATTCCCCGATCTAGCTGATGGGCGACCCATGGGGCGCCCCTACGATTGTTTAAGGGGGGATTACTTCCCCCAGAACGGGTCGCTGAGATACTTATAGGCGTTGTCTGGGAACAATGTCACGACTGTGCCAGATTCGCCGCGCTCGGCCAGCGATTCCGCCACTTTCAACGCGCCAGCCATCGCCGCCGCCGCGCTAATCCCAACCAGATAGCCTTCCTCGCGGGCGAGGCGTAACGCCATCGCGTGCGAGTCCTCGGTGCTGACGCCGAAATCACGGGTCGCAAAGTCGATGTCATAAATCCCCGGCACAATCGCCGTCGCCATGTGTTTCCAGCCTTCGACGCCGTGAAACGGGCTGTCCGGCTGGAGCGAGATGATTTCGATGTCTGGGTTAATCGCCTTGAGTCCGCGCCCCGTCCCCATCAGCGTGCCACTCGTGCCGAGTCCGGCGACGAAATGGGTGATTTTGCCCGCCGTCTGCGCCCAGATTTCCGGCGCGGTGGTGTGATAATGTGCTTGCCAATTGGCCGGGTTATTGTATTGGTCGGCGTAGAAATATTTATCGGGATGGGCGGCCAATTCTGCGCGGGCGGCGCGAATCGCCCCATCGCTGCCTTCCATTGGATCGGTCAAGACCAGTTCCGCGCCATACGCCTTGAGGATGGAGACGCGCTCTTTGCTGGCATTGGCGGGGAGAAATAATTTGACCCGGAAACCTTTGGCCGCGCCCAGCATGGCATACGCGATGCCGGTATTGCCGCTGGTACTGTCCAAAAGCGTCTTATCGGGCGTCAGTTTGCCAGAGGTCAACGCATCGCGCACGATGAACAACGCGGCGCGGTCTTTGACACTGCCGCCGGGATTCGCCCATTCCGCCTTAGCGTAAACATGCACATCTTCCGGCAAGTGCGCCGTCACGCGGGTGAAGCCCAACAACGGGGTATTGCCGATTTGCGCTTCTAGCCGACGGACACTCGGTTCAGCGACGACATACGGGGTTTTGTGCAAGGCGACCATTGGTATTCCTTCAAGTGATGCGTGATGAGTGGGATGACGAGTCGTGAAGGTGTGTGTACTTTCTCATCACGCATCACTTTTTTACTCATCACTGGTGTAAACAAAAACGCGGGCGTTCCGTTTGAGAGGAACAACCCGCGTTGTGTGTGTTTATGTTTCGCCACACTGACCGAAGTCAGGTGGAGCTATTGTCAACATGCAAAGCGCCGCCTGCTTACGCGGAAAATTCCCCGTATGTACAGTTGCGACAACAAAGTGCGAGCATGTTGCATACCCCTTATTGAGGCCAGATTTTGCCTCTATCCTTTTAGTTTAGCGAGGGATACGGCAGATGTCAACCATTCGGCGAGATTAGATTAGCGCACATTAATATTTCTATCCCTCGCGCCCGCCCAGTACCAGCAATTGAATCAGGCCGTTGAGGACGACGACTACCGTGCTGCCCTCGTGACCGAACACACCTACTGGTAGCGGTAGGTTGATGAAAAACGTCCCCAGCACCAATACGACGATGACCGCCAGCGAGATGGTGATATTCTGCCAGACCACGCGCCGCGCCCGCTGGCTGAGGCGAATCGCGCCCGCGATTTCGGCCAACTTGTCGCCCATCAGCACGACATCTGCCGTCTCTAGCGCGACATCTGACCCCGCCGCACCCATTGCAATCCCGACGCTGGCCGCCGCTAGAGCCGGGGCATCGTTCACGCCGTCCCCGACCATCGCCACGCCGCCGAATTGTTGACGTAGCGCAGTGATGGCCGCTGCCTTATCTTGTGGCATCAATCCGGCACGTATTTGCGTAATCCCGACCTGCGCGGCGATTCGTTCGGCTACGGCTTGGTTGTCGCCAGTCAAGAGGACGACTTCGATTCCGCTGGCGCGTAGGCTGCGAATCACATCCGCTGATTCCGGGCGGAGCGCGTCAGCCATCGCAATCAAGCCCAACCACGCGCCCGACTTCATCACGCCGACCACGGTCTTGCCTTCCGCTTGTAGACGGTCTGCCGCTTCGGTCAAGTGCGCCGGAATCGCCGCCCCCAAGGAGGCCGGACGCCCGATTTGTACGGTTTCGCCATCTAACATGGCGCTCACGCCGAGGCCGGTCTGCGCCTCGAATTTATCAATCGGGTTCAAGGTGATTTTACGAGCTTCGGCCTCGCGGACGACGGCCTTTGCCAGCGGATGCTCACTCCGCGCCTCGACACTGGCCGCCACGGACAATAAATCACCGTCACTGATGCCCTCAGCAGGGATCAGGTCGGTCACGGCGGGCTTGCCGCTGGTCAGCGTGCCGGTCTTATCAAACGCGATCATTTTGACCGCCGCCAGTTCTTCTAGCGCCGCCCCACCCTTGAACAACACGCCGCGCCGCGCCGCCGCCGCAATCGCCGCGATGAACGACGACGGCACGCTGATGACCAGCGCACACGGCGAGGCCACCGTCATCAAGACCATAGCGCGATAAAAGCCGGATGCGAAATCTACCGACCAACCGAATAGCGGTTGCACGACAATGAACAGCGCCGTGAATCCGATGATGAACACGGCATAGCGTTGCTCGAATTTTTTTAGGAAGCGCTGGGTCGGCGCTTGATTGCCTTGCGCCTCCTCCACCAGCGTGATGATGCGCGAGAGGGTCGAATCGGCGGCCAGCTTCGTCACCTGTACATCCAGCGCGCCTTGCTGATTCAGCGTCCCAGCGAACACAATATCGCCCGCTGCTTTGTCAACCGGGATGGACTCGCCCGTGATGGGGGCTTGGTCAACCGATGAAACGCCAGATTTCACCACGCCGTCCACCGGCATCCGCTCACCGGGTGCGATGAGTACGATGTCGCCAAGCTTGAGCGATTTGACCGGCACGACCTCGGTTTTGCCATCACGCTTGATTGTGGCCTCTTCGGGATAAAGCTTGAACAGCGCCTTAATCGCGCTACGACTGCGCCCAATGGCATAGTCTTGCAGAACATTGGACAGGCTGAACAAGAACAGCAGGATTGCGCCTTCTTCCCAGTGACCAATCACCGCCGCGCCCAACGCCGCCAAAATCATCAGCGCGTCAATGTCTAGCGCACGCTCGTGAAACAGGGCGTGTAGCGCCCCGCGCAGGCCGTAATATCCGCCCGCCGCATACGCGGTTAGCCCAGCCAGCATCACCCAGATGCCCGCGCCTTCGACCCGCCCTAAGGCCGCCCCGATGATGAGCGCAGTCAGCGTGACGGCCACCAAGCGCGGGGCAAGCCACGCCTCGGTCTGCCATATCGGGCGCTCAGGTTGCGAATCGGGAGAATCGGGGGTGTATTTCTTTTGTGCGTTGGCGGTGGTGATGGCGCTCATTAGGAGTTTCCTTTTGGGTTGTCGAACAGATAAATTTATTTTTTAACTCGGTTAAATCACATATTTACAGTATACGACTATCGGATTTAATCGGCAATAGACCAATGCGATACATCGGTTAGATATAAGTCATACTTTAGGAGGAGTGATGGTATGCGCGGCGAGATACGCCCGTTTTTTTGGAGTTTTTGCGGGGATGAATGGCGTTGGAGGGGCGAACATTTCTTGCGGGGATAGGGTCTAGTCGCGGCGCAGAATCGTGCGGATTTTGGCGGTGAGTTCGTTGGCGATAACCGGTTTTATCAGGTGATCGTTCGCCCCGGCGATTCGGCTACGCTCGATGCTGGCCGCGTCTGAGGTGGACAGCACCATCAGGATAGGGAGGGTGGCGGTATCGGGGCGGGCGCGGAGTTGTCGGCAAAATTCGACCCCGCTGATGCCGGACATCAATGTGCCGAGGATGATGCCGTTGACGCGGTTTTTGCCCAAGATATTGAATCCTTCGGCGCTATCCGTCGCTAAGATGACGCTGAAATTATCGCGCTTGAGCATCAATTCCATCAGAAGGCGCGAGGTCAGGTCATCTTCGACCACCAACAGTAAGAGTTTGTTGGGGTTGTTGGGGATTAGGCTGCGCGAGGGTTTAACTTGCATAGTGGGTTTGCCTTCAGGCGAGGGTAATTTTCTAAGCATACCGTGTAACTGCGCCTTTTTCGGTTACGTATTTGTTATATGCGCCCCGGCAAACCCTCATCGCCTGATTCTCTCATGACGGACTTTCCACTTCTAACTACCAACTTCAAACTTCTAACTTGTTACTGATAACTTTCAGGTACACTTGTGAAACTCAACACAAGTGTGCGCCAGATTCGTACAAATTGACGGTGTGGGCGCGTCTAAGGATTTGGATAATCACATCATGGGCAACTCTCATACCACCTCCCCCCTCATCAAAATCACCGGCCTAACAAAGATGTATCGTGAAGGCGGCAAGCCGCGCCGCGTCCTCGATCATGTAGACCTCGACATCTACGAGGGCGAATTCTTTGTCATGCTGGGCAAAAGCGGCAGCGGCAAATCAACCTTGCTCAATCTCTTGAGCGGGGTGGACAACGCCGACGCCGGTCAGATTATGGTCGGGGAGACCGAAATCACCCGTTTAAGTGAGCGCCAACTCACCTTGTTCCGTCGTAACCAAATCGGCATTATCTTCCAGTTCTTCAACCTCATCCCCACCCTAACCGTCCTCGAAAACGTCACCCTCCCGATTGAGTTGGGCGGCGGAAATCGCAATGCAGGGCGGGCAGCAGGGATGCTGTTACTTGACCGGGTAGGCTTGGCAGATCGCGCCGACACCTCACCGGACAAACTCAGCGGCGGAGAGCAGCAGCGCGTGGCAATTGCGCGGGCGCTCATCCGTGAGCCGAAGGTGGTGCTGGCCGATGAACCTACCGGCAATTTAGACGACGAAACCGGCGAAAAGGTGCTAAAACTCCTCTTGGAACTGACCCGCGATGCGGGCAAAACCCTCATCATGGCGACCCACAACCCAGACATCGTGCAATTGGCCGACAGGGTGGGACGTTTACATGACGGGAAGTTACAAGTTTCAATGGTTGATTAGAATATCTATGCTGGAATGCGATTTTTGCGCTAGGATAGATATAAGAGGCGATGCTTATGCCCCTTAGAGCTATAATCCAACAGGAAAGGCAGTTCAATCATGGCCGAGCCCGACCCAAAAGCAATCAAGTTCTTAATGAGCGAACTGCGGGACGTGAACAAAGATACGCGCCGTTCAGCGGTCATGAAACTCGGGATGATGGGGGGCGAAACGGCCATTCGTACCCTAATCAACATCGTCACCGATTGGAATGAAGACCTAATTGTACGCGGACGCGCTGCCCAGATGCTCGGTATCATCGGCGATCCCCGTGCAGTAGACCCGCTGATACGCGCTCTGAATGTCCCCGGTTATCAAGCCCAACTCAACGCCGTCGAAGCGCTCGGCAAATTGGGCAACACCCGCGCCGTCCCCTTCTTGCTCGACATCGCCAATGACCCCACCCGTGACCGCGTGCGCGCCGCCGCCCGCATCTCACTCAAGCAATTGGGGTATGACGATGACCACGCGGTTACGGAGCCGCTACCCGACCCGACGCCCATGTTGGAGAAAATTTGACCTTAAACGGTCAAGGCGGACACGTCAGTGCCGTGTCCCTACAAACATGCGTGTGATGTGTTTCTACCACCTGTGCGTGACGTATGCGTGACGTGTCTTCACCACCCATGCGCGTTGCGATTTTCACCGATACCTTCCTGCCCAAAGTGGATGGTATCGTCACCGTGATTTGCCGCCTGCTGGAACACCTCCAGAGTCGCGGCGTGCAAGTTATGGTCATCACCCCCGACCTCGGCCCGATTGATACTTACGCGGGCGCAGAAATTTTGCGCGTGTGGGGCGTGCCATTCCCCCTCTACCCCGGCCTCAAGTTCTCGTGGCCGTTGTACCGCACATGGCGGCGCGTGCGTGACTTCAACCCCGATGTGATTCACTTCATCCATGCCGGCTTCACGGGCGGCTCTGGCATGTTCATGGCGATGGCGCTGACCGCGCCGCGTGTCGTCTCGTTTCACATCGACTATGCAGAACTCACCCGCCATTTTGGGTTGGGATTTGCCGCCCCAGTCGCCGATTGGCTGACCGCCTTGATGTTCAACCGCGCCCACCACGCCCTCGCCCCATCCAAGCCCATCGCAGAACGCATGACTCGCATCGGAATCACCCCGCCGACCACGATATGGGGGCGGGGCGTCGATGCGGAATTATTCCACCCGCGCTATAAATCGGAGTCGATGCGTGCGCGCCTGAGCGATGGACAGCCGGATGATTTCCTGTTGCTGTATGTCGGGCGCTTATCGAGCGAAAAACGCCTGATCGACCTCAAGTCGGTTTTGGAGTCCGTGCCGGGGGTGCGGCTGGCGCTGGTCGGGGATGGGCCAGAACGCGCCCGCCTAGTGCGTGAGTTTTCCGGCCTACCCGTCCATTTCGCTGGGTTTCTGGTTGGCGAGCAACTCGCGGCAACCTTCGCCAGCGCGGATTTATTCGTCTTTCCGTCTGAACTCGAATCGTTCGGGCTTGTGGCCGTCGAGTCAATGGCGGCGGGCGTGCCGGTAGCGGCCTCGCGGGTCGGTGGCATCCCAGAGGTGATTCAAGACGGCGTGACCGGCTGGACGTTTGCCCCCGGCGATGTCCCCGCGCTGATTGAGATTGTGCGTCGCGCCGTTGCCTGCCGCCAAGACCTCCCGGCGATGGGGCGGGCGGGACGCGCCTTTGCCGAGACGCGCACATGGCCGCACATCATGGAGGAGGTTTTCACCCTCTATGAGCGCCTCGCCCCCCAACGTGGCAGGCGCTGGTAAAGCGGTCAAATCATCAAAAAACATTGCGCTATCTGCTAATTCCCCTCTGTGACCTCGGCTTTTACCGGATTTACGCGACAAATCCGCCGTGCAAGAACAGCCATAAGATAAGAAGCTGCAACAGCAACAGCACGCCCATCAAAACCGGATGAATGCGGCGCGATGCCACCCCTCCTAGCACCAAAAAGACCGGGAACAGTCCGCCAATCACCCGCATATACGAATATAATCCACTCGCCAGCGGGATGAGCGCCGATAACAACAAATACCAGCCATACGAGCCGCGCAACCGGAACGCCAGCGGGATAATCACCGCGACGAAAATCAGCGCGACCACCGCCGTCATCAGATGAAACAGGCGCGTTTGTCCGGTGATGACCGCCACGAATTCACGAATGAAACGCAACGGGTCAGGCGGGCCGCGCCAAGCGGCATGGGCATCAGCAAAGGCGGTCAAAGAGCCAAAATTGCTATTCATGTAGACCATAAAACTGAGCAGCATCAGGGGGATACCCAACGCTGCCAACACGACCCACCCCTCAACGCGCAAGCCGCGACCCAGCGCCCGCCATGTCTCACGCTTGTTGATCTGCGACAGCGTGAACCCATGCGAGGCCGCCCATTCCAGCGCAATCACGCCAATCATCAGCACGCCGGTAATGCGTGTGACACTCGCCAGCATCCCCATCACAATCGCCCATGTCCAGCGCTGTTTTCGCGCGAAATACGCGCTACTCACCGTAAACAGCAAAAATAAGCTCTCGGCATAGGCCGCCGTGAAGAATAAGGCCATTGGGTACAGTAGCAGATATACCCCCGCCCGCGTCCCAGCCGCTTGATACCCATACTCCAACTCAGCCAGCGCACACAGCGCAATCAACGCGCCCAATAGCGCCAGATTACTGACCACCAGCGCGGCGGAATCCGTGCTGCCCGTCACCGCCGAGGTGAGTTTAATCAAAGCGGGATACAGTGGGAAAAATGGCGCTGATGAATAGGTTTCTGTGGAAAAAGTATAGCCATTTTCGGCGACGCTGGCATAATACATCCCATCCCAGCGCAACCACGGTTCCGCCCATGGCACAGCCGCCGCCTTGCCGCCGGATGAGATGGCGAGCGCTTGAAACGCAATCAGCAGCAACCGTGAGGTGATGAATAACGCGACGGGGATGCCTAAGCGCCGCGCCCACATCCATTGAGCGCGGGCGGGCGGAGAATCGACACGGGCGGAGGTCATCGGTAACATTGTAAGCGCTCCATTAGGCTACGAATCCGCCGCTAAAGAAAATCCACAGCGCCAACACTTGTAAAATGACCAGCGCCGCCATCATTATCGCATGGCCTCGCGGGGATAATTCGGTCTCGGCCAGCGCAAAATATAGTGGGAATACCCCGCCCATCAAGCGCATGAACGAAATCAGCCCCGTCGTCAGCGGGATGAGCGCCGACAGCAGAAAATACCACGCATAAGACGCCCGCATTTTGACGATGCGCGGCAGCAAGACCAAGAGCAAGAACAGCGTCCCAGCCCCGGTCATGATGTCAAAACGGGGAGTCTGGCGCGTCAGCACTTTGATGATATCGGTCACGACGCGCATGAAATCAAAATTACCGCGTACCGGCGCATGTGCTTGCAGAAAAGCCATCGGCGACCCAAAATTGATGCCCAGATAAACCATAAAACTGAGCAGCGACAACGGGATAGCCAGCGCCGCAAGCGGAACCCAGCCCTCAGCGCGTAGGCCACGCCCCAACGCTCCCCACGTCTCGCGCTGGCGGATTTTCGAGAGCGTGAACCCGTGCGAGGCCGCCCATTCCAGCCAGACCACCCCGACCATCAGCACGCCAGTGATGCGCGTCAGAGTCGCCAACATCCCCAGCACAATCGCCCACGTCCAATGCTGGTTGCGGGCGGCGTACATACACCCGATGGTGAACAGCAAAAATAGGCTTTCGGCATAGCCCGCGCCCAGAAAAAACGCCATCGAATAGGTCAGCAGATAGACCATCGTCCGCGTTCGCGCTGGTGCGTACAAGTCCTCTCGCTCGGCCAACAACTGGAGAGCAATCAGCGCCGCTAACAGCGCCAGATTGCTGACCAGCAACGCGGCGGAGTCGATACTGCCGGTCAGGAGGGCGGTCACGCGGATGAGCGCTGGGTACAGCGGGAAAAACGCCGCTGAGGAGTGTATCTGCGGGGCGAAAGTGTAGCCGTTTTCAGCGATACTGGTATAGTAATGAGCGTCCCAACGGAGCCACGGCTCAATCCACGACACAGACGCCACCTTGCCGCCGGATGAGATGGCGAATGCCTGAAACGCAATCAAGATGAGGCGGGACGCGATGAACAGCCCAATCGGGATTTGGAAACGCCGAACCCACGCGGAGAATGACAGCATGAAATTTGGTAAAGAAGCAGTGGTCGGGGTCTTGGTCATCGTCAGCACTCTGGTGATTTTCAACCTGATTTTATACGGCGTACTCCCACCCGCGCAACCGAAGCCCGCCGTCACCCACGCACAACAAGCCCGCCAAGCCGCAGAATCGGCTGGGACGCTGGCAGGATTTTACGATTTTGACGGGGATTTGGGCGAAGCGGCGTGGTATCCGACGGAAAAAACCGACCTGTTGGACGGCTCGACTTATCAATATATGGCGCAGACCGACTCGCCGCTGACATTAACCGTGGCTTGCGCCGCGCCGTGGACGCTTGAGGTCGTGGTGATGGATAGATTAACCCACCTCGCACGCCCAGAAGTGAGTCTGGCGGTGAATGGCACGCCAGTAGCGGCCACCAAAACGCGCATGTTCCGCCGCTGGGTCTATCAAGCGACCATCCCAGACGGCAAGCCGGGGGACTGGATGGTTGATGTGAGCGTGCCGGAGTTAATCCGCCCGTCCGACCTGTTCGCCACCGAGGATGACCGCCCATTGGGCGTTGCAGCGGACTGGATATTGGTCACGGGCGCGGACTGTGGTTAATCTGGTTTGGGCGTGCTGGCGCTCAGGTCACGTTCAACCTTTTCCATCGACTCGCCATTGAGGAGTTTTTGCGCGGTCTCGTGATATGGCATGGCTTGGTCAGGCGACATGCCGCCGCCGAATTTGTCGCCGAATTGCTGGAACATCTCCCCGACTTGGCGACTGTCGCCGCTGTCGAACACCGAGACCATCTCATTGGAACTCAGGCTGGTGAAGTCGCGCTCGGTGGCCTTAATCGCCACTTTGTTAATCAACTTGGCGGCGCGTTGACTCCCACACTGCGGGCAGACCGGCGTGAGCGATTCGTAGTCCTGATAGCTCCGCACGCTGAGGGTATAGACCGTGCGGCAGTCTTTGCATCGAAAATCGTAGCTGTGCATAGGGATGATCCACCGTCTCATTTGTGATTGCATGATACCGGCGGCCTATTAGAGGCGCAATAATATTTTGGCGGACGCAATGTATTACGCTCGAATCGCAATTATCCGGTAGGGTGGCGGGCGGCTCGCGAGCCGCCCGTCCGTCAGAAAAACCCTATAACACCAATTCGGCCATGATACGCAGCGTTTCGACATCGAAACAAGCGATATTTAGGGTCTTAATCGGCGATTCTTTCCACTGTTGCAGCCGGTCTTTAATCCGGTCAACCGACCCGACCAGCGCGACCTCATCGACCAATTCATCGGGGACGCTATTAATCGCCTCGACCTTTTTACCAGACAAATACAGGTCTTGGATGGTGTCGGCGGCTTCCTCATACCCATACCGGCGGGCGAGGTCGTTGTAGAAATTCTTGCCCTTCGCGCCCATGCCGCCGATATACAGCGCCAGCTGAGGTTTGACCGCATTCCGCGCCGCCTCTAAGTCGTCGCTGATGACCACCGTCACCGCTGGGGCGATGTCGAAATCCGCGATAGATTTGCCATTGCCCGCCGCCGCGAATCCTTCTTCGACCCACGGCTTATACACGCTGTCATAATGCGCGGCGCTGAAGATGAACGGCAGCCAGCCGTCAGCGATTTCTGCCGTCAGTGCGACATTTTTGGGGCCGATGCTGGCGAGATAGATGGGCAAATCGACGCGCCCGTGCGTGATGCTTTTCAGCGGCTTGCCGAGTCCTGTAGCGTCCGCGCCCGTGTATGGCACGTCATAATGTTGGCCGTGAAATTCCAGCGGGCGCTCACGCTTGAAAATCTCACGGACGATATGGACGTACTCGCGGGTTTTGACCAGCGGCTTGCCGTATGCTTCCCCGTGCCAGCCCTCAGCGACTTGCGGGCCGCTGAGTCCCAAGCCCAGCAGCATCCGCCCGCCCGATAATTGGTCGAGCGTGGTGGCGGTCATGGCGGCCATGGCCGGGGTACGGGCGGGGATTTGTAAAATGGCCGTGCCGAGTTTGATATTTTTGGTCAACGCGCCAATCCATGCTAACGGCGTGACGGCATCGCTACCGTAGGCCTCGCTCGTCCAGACCGCGTAATAGCCCAGACGGTCAGCCTCTAAGACCATTTCCATCGGCAGTTCAATCCGAGAGCCGCTATATCCGAGGTTTAAACCCAATCGCATGATGAAAAATCCTTTCAAGAAAAGTTAGACGTGAGCAGTTTACAGGTTGCGATGGGCGAGGTGTTTTGTGAAATCGCCGCGACCACCGCAAACAATTAAACAGGTATTTGATTCGAGATTTTACCGGAATTCATCGGCGCTGTCGATAATTGCGGCTGTTTTTAGAGCTTGCCGCGCCAGCGCCACGCCAACAATCCAGACGCAATCAGCGCCAAAACCGCGCCCGCGATAAATGGGGCGGTGGGGCCAAACCCTGCCCACCCTCCGATGCCTTGCCATAGCACCCCCGCAAAAACGCTGGCTGGTAGCGCCATCAAGCCTTGTGTCGCATTGAAAAAACCGTAAGCCGTGCCACGCTGTTCGTTTGGGATTAAATCCGCCACCAGCGCCTTAGTCGTGCCTTCCACCGCCGCATAGTACAAGCCATATAGGGCATAAATCACCCATATCTGCGTCGCGCTGGTCGCAACCGCGAATCCCAGATAAATCAGCCCATAAGCCAACCACCCGCCGATGATGAGTCGCTTACGGCCAATCCGGTCTGACCACGCGCCCAACGGCCCCGAAAATACGGCATAGATGAGGTTGAAGCAAATAAGCATCCCCAGTACGCCTGCGACGCTCAAGCCGCGCTCTTGGGCGCGTAGAATCAGGAAGGCATCAGACGAGTTGCCCAGCGCAAAAATGCCTGTGACCAACAAAAAGAACTTAAATTCGGGGTTGAGTGCGCCAAAACTCAGCCGGACTTTGGGCTTGTCTGACGGCGGTGCTGCCCGTCGGGTTTCTTTTATCCCCACCGCCAGAATCACCACGCCCATGATGGCCGGGATGATGGCGATGAGTACCAACGCCTGAAAGGTCTCGCGGGTGATGTCAAACGATTGCGATTGAGTCGCTAAGACGACCACCAGCGCGATAATCATGCCAACCATTGCGCCTGCGGTATCTCCGGCACGATGAAATCCAAAGGCCATCCCACGGGTGTGTTCATCGGTGCTGTCCGCGATGAGCGCATCGCGTGGGGAAGTGCGGACTCCTTTGCCGATACGGTCTGTGAAGCGTACCGCCAAAACCCCGCCCCAACTGGTCACAAAATAGAAAAACGGCTTGGTCAAGGCAGATATGGCATAACCCGTCACGGTTAACCATTTGTGGCTGCCAATTTTGTCGGACAGCCAGCCCGAAAACCCTTTGAGGATGCTAGAAGTCGCCTCTGAGATGCCTTCAATCAGACCAATCACCGCCGTGGATACACCCAAAACGTTGGAAAGGAACAACGGCAGCATGTGGATAATCATCTCGCTAGAGATGTCAGTCAAGAAGCTGGTGATGGTCGTCACCCACACATTACGCGGGAGAGAACGCAATCCTTTTGGGGTAGGTTCGCTTGGGTTGGCGATGATGGGTGTCCTATGTCGGTAACGCGGATAAGGGTTGGATGTGCTTAATCGGCGGCAGCCACACCAGATATGGGACTGGTGGTGCTGTGCTGTACACTCAGCCGCCGGTAGATCGTGGTCTTAATCACCGTGACCGGGGTGCGGAACTCGTGCGAGGCGTCGAGGATGAACAGAGTCAGGATTCGC
The DNA here is from genome assembly GCA_034437835.1 of Anaerolineae bacterium. GTDB lineage: Bacteria > Chloroflexota > Anaerolineae > Aggregatilineales > Phototrophicaceae > Flexicrinis. The sequence continues at coordinate 15,999 of DAOTTP010000019.1, forward strand.
GCCTGTATCGCGCTCAAAAGCCAGCGCCATCGCCTCACGTTCGGCCTGTTTTCGGGCTGGTCTGGTCGCATAAAATCAGCGCCATTACGGGGATAAGTATGATGGGGATGCTTCACACTGGCCTCCAAATATTATAGGCCACATCTTGCGAGTCAGTGACGGTGAAAAGGCGGGTATTCAGCACAAGCGCGATGATCATTCACCCTGAATCAGCGAAGGCGAATAAGTTTGAGATATACCGCTAATGTGAAATGATTGGATATATCGTGAATCCGCCGCCGAGGGTTAAAACCCCCGTCTAATGCACTGCAAAACCCACTAAAGTGGGTTGCTTGGTTCA